>JAZUOE010000001.1:0-20693 GCA_045604505.1 Ruminiclostridium sp.
CATCACGCCATAGACCCTAAGAACGACGTGATTAGCTCTTGCTGCGTAGGGAGAAGGACGGAATACAGTTAGCAGTAATCGGCTATGAGTACAATGAGGCAGACGGTTATAATAAATGGGACGATAATTGGCTTGTAGTCAAGGGTAATGTACTTGTAGAAGGAATGAACATCAGCGGTATTTCTCCTTGTATAACCACCTTTGAACTTGCGGAGTTATGTAAGGATTTATGTAAATACAAACAAGGAGAAGTGAATGAATATGAATGGAATGGCACTGAAATTAATCTTAGTATTACAATTGTAAATAATGTGCTGACTATATTTTTTTGTCCAAATAAAATGGAGAGTGAGTGGAGCAGTATAAAATCCTTTTCTAAGAAAGTTGTGGCTGAGGATTTGGACGCTCTTATAAAATTTTGCGAAAAGGGAATTAGAAAATTCCCTGAAAGATAGGAGATATTTATGAGCATAACAGTTAATCTTTATTACACCGGTAAGGACGGTAACGCACGAAAATTTGCTGAAGAAATGACCCAAAGAGGCATAGTAGCGGCTATACGTGAGGAAGAGGGAAATGAGCGGTATGAGTATTTCTTTCCTATGGAAGATAGCGAAACGGTATTGCTCATTGACCGTTGGAAAAATCAGGAGGCGTTGGATATTCACCATAAGTCACCTATGATGAAGGAAATTGCAGAGCTAAGAGAGAAGTATAAATTAAGGCTCAGGGTTGAGCGGTATGTTGATGAAAGTTAAATTTTCTTTGCTCCTATTTCTACCCATGCAGGTCTGAAACCGCAGTTTAGTGCAATATTCCACGAATGATAATTTGAAACACTTGTGCCATAAAATGGAATATCTCCGTTTTCGGTAATCTTGTTTTTCAGAAGACCCACAAGATATGTACCAACGCCCATTGAACGATATTCGGGCATTACATCAATTCCTATCTGCTGCCAATGAGGCGCATCTTCGGAGCAACCTGCCATACCCATAATATTATTGCCGTCATAAGCAACAACTACAATTCTGTCAGGGCGCTGTGGGTTGTATTCGGAGCAGATTGCATTAGGAAAACGCTCATCACCGTAAAAATGATGGAATTCATCGTTGTAAAGCCATCTGACATTGTAATTGTTTTTTATAATTGCGGGAGCATCGTCCATAAACATATGGTGCGTTTGGGTGAGAGTATACCCGAATTTGTTCAGCTCTTTTTCAAGGGAGAAAAGGTTTGGTACTTCA
The DNA here is from genome assembly GCA_045604505.1 of Ruminiclostridium sp. Lineage (GTDB taxonomy): Bacteria > Bacillota > Clostridia > Oscillospirales > Ruminococcaceae > Ruminiclostridium_E. The sequence goes on from JAZUOE010000001.1 coordinate 1,248, forward strand.
AAGAGCCAATGTCCCGGTACTGTTTTTATAAATTCACGCAGAAAGGGGTGAAGTTGTTCGTCAGCGGTAACAACCGCATTTCCGCCTGTAGTCATCATGTGGAAGAAATATTTTTCACTGCTGTACACCCGTCTTCCTTCGTGAAGAGCGGAAATGGTAAGAATATTCTCTTTTTTCAGAAAATCATTGGGGGTACAGTTGTATTCAAGTGATAAAAGGTTATATAAAGCCTCTTTATTCATTCAATCACGTCCTTTTAAAAAATTATACACCTCATTTTATTATATGTCAACGCACTTGACAAATTTTAAGCATGGTAGTATAATAAGCAGTACAAGTGAAGAACATCACAGGTGTCGTATGTTTCTATGAAACGATACGGTGAAAAGGGAAACGGGTGAAATTCCCGTACGAACTCGTCGCTGTAATGAAGGAGTTTTATTCCACATAGTCATTGGTAAAAGCCGAGAAGACGGAATAAAATGTTGAGAGCTAAGTCAGAAGACCTGCCGTGATGATATTGTGGAGCCACGAGTAATTGGTTGACGCATAGCATTGTCTTAGGCTAACTATGTCACCCTTACCTTTGGTGAGGGTGTTTTTTATTGCCTTTCAGTGTAATCTGCACCGCAATCTCTGCACTTGCGCAGTTAAGGGTTGCTGCAGAAAAACACATTTAAGAAAGGAAAAGAGAAATGAAAGCAAATGCAAAGAAAATTTTAGGAGTAGCCGTAGTAGTAATACTAATCGCGGCATTAGCGGTGCTGTTTTTGGTGTTCCGTGAAAAGCCTGTTGAGGGCAGCAAGGAGATAACTATTGAGGTAGTAAATTCTCTTGCAGAGTCAACAATTTATGATGTTAAAACTGACGCTGAATATCTTCGTCAGGCTATGGAAGAGGCAGAGGGTCTTACCTTTGATGGGGCAGAAACTGAATATGGCCTTAACATAAGCACAATTAATAACGAAAGAGCAGATTACACTCTTGACGGAGCGTATTGGGGTTTCTATGTAAACGGTGAATATTGCAACTACGGTGTTGATACACAGCCTGTAGAGGACGGCGACGCATTCAAAATTGAATATACCCCCGCTGCATAATGGAAAAGAGTAAAGCGAAGATTACGGTCCGGGATATAACCCTTATCGGACTTATGGTTGCAATAATTGAGGTTTGTAAAATCGCACTTTCTTGGGCACCGAATGTTGAACTTACTTCCTTTTGGATAATAATGTTCGCCATTCATTTCAGAAAAAAGGTGTTTTTTGTAATACCGGTTTTTATTCTGGTTGAGGGGGCAATGTACGGCATTCATCTTTGGTGGATAATGTATCTGTACGCATGGCCGATTCTTGCAATAGCGGCAATGCTGTTTTGCAAGATGAATTCAGCGGTCAGCTGGAGTATTGTATCAGGAATTTTCGGACTTCTTTTCGGACTTCTTTGTTCAATCCCATACATATTTATCGGGGCAGTTGACGGCATTTCAAACGGCTTTCGTATGGCGTTTGCTTGGTGGATTGCGGGAATCCCTTGGGATATAGTTCACGGTGTTGCAAACTTCTTGATTATGCTTGTTTTATATCGTCCTATTTCAGCGGTAATGAAAAAGGCAGATAAGCTGCTTTACGGCGAAAGCTAAACAAAAAGACGGTTGATTTTGATTTCAACCGTCTTATTTTATTTCAAAAAACATCTCACATTTTTCAGAAACCTTTGTTTCGGAAAAGTATTTTTCTTCCAACGGAATCCATTCGTTTATAAACCTTTCAACAAGCTTAGGATTACGCTTTTTTAATCGTTCAAGCTGTAAATCGGCAGGGAGCGTCAGAAAAATATGCAAGTCATAATAATCCCACAGTTTTGGGTGGCAGGAATATGAACCTTCAATAATCGTTATTTTGTTATTGTTGATTTTAATAGGCGGGTCAAGGGTTTTAGTGCTACAGTTATAAGGTTGATATGAAATATTGCCTTTCTGTTTCAGTTCCATTAATGTCACTGAAAGCCGCTCGTAGTCTATGTTGCCGCCAACTTCTGAAAAACGCTCACGTGTCCGTTGTTCAGGGCGAAGAAAAAAGTCATCAGCGGCAATCACATTGCAATTCAAGCTTTTCTTCAACAATACGGAAAGGGTGCTTTTTCCTGAAGCACATCGGCCGTCAATTGCAACAATCACACGTTTATTTTCTTTCAGCAGCTCGTTTATACGGCATATTATTTTTTCTGCTATTTCATTGAGCATCAGTTTTTACCTCTGAATGTCTACATTTTTTCATAGGTACAAGATGAGTTTTATCCAACGCTAACATAATTAATGGAATTAAAATAAGCTGAGCAATAATTCCGGGTATCGCATTAAGAAAAGCACCTGAAATAAACATGCTGATTGTAAATCCGCTTTCACCCATTCCTAGAAGAACCGCCTGAACAATGCCCCATACAATTCTGCCACTGAGCATTGAAATTATAAGACAGCGGTAAAGTGAGCGTATGCACTGCCAACGGGCATTTGAAAACAAAAAGCCAATAACAAAACCGTATGTACAAAGCTCAAAAGCCATTGCCAAAGCGTTCGGGTAGAGGACAGGCATACCAAAAAGAAATGACCTCATTAACGGCATAATAAAACCAACAGCAAGTCCGTATTGCCACCCACAGATAAGACCGCACAGCATAACAGGTATATGCATGGGGAGGAGCATATTTCCTATCTGCTGAATTTGTCCTGTAAAAAAGGGGAGGATAAGACCTATCGCTAACAGCATAGCTGAAATGATAAGTTTTTTCAGATTTTTCATAAATTCTCCTATAAAAGCTCACTCATAACCGCATTTTTCAGTTTGCGGACCAAAGTACCTGTGTTACCGACGCCAACCTGCTGCACACCCATAAGAAGAGTAATGCCATGTAAAGGTTCATTTGAGAAAAATGTGCCAAGCCAACCGTCCCAGCCATATTCGCCCTTTGATGAGAAAAGAGAGGTTTCGGTTTCGTTTTGACAGACACGCATAAAGTTACCGTAAGAATAACCGCTCATCCAGTCCCACCACTGATGAAATTGCCACATTTTTTCTTGCGGAAGGGTGCTGCCTGTCAGGAATTTTACTGCCTGTTTCGGCATAATCTGTTTGCCTTTGTACATGCCGTCTGAAAGCAGCATAGAGGCAAAGTGAGAGTAATCATCTAAGGTTGAGCAAAGTCCCGCACCGCCTGATTCAAAAACAGGGGGAACATTTCGCTCATAACGTAAACCTAGATGATTTGTAACGCACTCCACAAGTCCATTGTCCGAATAATTGTACACCTTTGCAAGTCTGCTCTGCTTTTCTGACGGAACATAAAATGCAGTGTCGTTCATTTCCAAAGGTTCAAAGAAATTCCTGCTTAAAAATTCACTGAATTTCATACCCGATACACGCTCAATAAGTGCGCCGCAAATATCCGCTGATGCGCCATACATAAAGCGCTCACCGGGTTCAAAGCACAAATCATTTTTTGCCATCATTTCTGAAAATTCAGCAGTTGTTACAGGGTTATCACCGTAAAGACGCTGCTCTACATTCCAAAAAACACTGCCCGATTGTTTGCCACCGATTGTACTGTCATCGGGATAGGGGATTCCCGATGTCATATTAAGCAAATCTCTGACGGTAATGCGGCGACTAACTGCTTTTCGCCCATTTCCGCAGTCTACATATTGCTCTTTAAATTCAGGCAGGTAATCGGCAATATCTGCGCCTATATCAATTATACCACGTGATATGAGCAGCACTGTAGCGGCAGCTGTAACAGGCTTAGTCTGAGAGTAAAGTCTGAAAATAGTATCACGTGTCATGGGGATTTTATTTTCAAGGTCACGGTAGCCATACTGACAATACGCCTTTTCTTCTCCATTTTGCATTATAAGGAGATTTGCGCCTGATGTACTGCCCTCATCAATGGATTTTTTAATTATATCATAAAGTTTTGTTTCTAAATTATTCATAGTTTTTCCTTTATTCAAAGGGGTAGCGTATGCCCCATTCAGCTCTTAGGTTATCCATAATTTTCATTACACGAAGAATTTCTTCATGCGGCATTTCATCACATTCTGTCCTGCCTTCCGATACAGCTTTTAATGATGCCTCAACCTGATATTCAAAGCCTGTAATCTGCTGCGGAGTTTCATAATGCGTTGTTGTACCGTCATTCAGAAATACGGTTATTCCCTCGCAATTGTTGATGTTTTTAAACTCAATTCTACCTTTGCTGCCATATATAATACCCATGTTATCAGTATTGCTGTTTGCATTGCTGTGCAGAATTGCAGTTTTATCATCTGCAAATTTCATGATAATACTGTTATGAATATCAACACCGTAGACATTCTTTACACAAGATGATTTTATTTCCTTTATATCTGTGCCGAATACCATAAGTGCGAAATTTATTGTATACACACCTAAGTCAAGCAAGGCTCCACCGGCTAATTCAGGCTTTATGAGGCGTTCAACGTGTGAAATTGCATACCCTAAGTTTGCGGTAAGAGAGGTTATCTCACCGATAACCCCGCTTTTTATTATATTATCAAGTGTAAAACGCATAGGTAAATATCTTGTCCATATTGCCTCGCCTATGTATAATCCTTTTTCTTCTGCTAATGCAATAGCTTTTGCAGCTTGTTCAGAATTTGCAGTAAACGGCTTTTCGGATAAAACATTACGTCCTTTTTCAAGACAAAGCATTATATCTTCAAAATGTCTTGAATGAGGGGTGGCAATGTAGATAAGGTCAAGGCTTTCATCTGCTGCTAAATCTTCATAGCTGCCGTAGGCTTTAGGAATGCCATACTCATCAGCAAATTTCTGTGCTTTTTCTATATTTCGTGAGCCTATAGCGGCAAGTGTTACGTATTCCATTCTGCTGACGGTGTCAGCCATTTTATGTGCGATTGTACCTGAGCCTAAAATACCTATGTTCATTTTTGCACTTCCTTTCAGTGTTTTATTACAGTATAGCACATTACTTTTATGATTGCAATGACCAAATGGCGTAAAAGTGCTGTTTTTTGTCTTATAAGTCATAGATGAAACAGGTTTTTTGTGGTAAACTTTATTAAAATAATTTTCAGAAAGGATAAGATTATGAAATATACAAATCCTGTAGTTAAAGGCTTTTATCCTGACCCAAGCGTATGCTGTGCGGAGGGTAAATATTATATGGTTTGCAGCTCATTTCAGTATTTTCCCGGAGTACCTCTTTTTGAAAGTGAGGACCTTGTAAATTGGAAACAGATAGGACATGTGCTGACAAGAAAAAGTCAGGTTGAGCTTGAAAAAATAAACAGCTCAGGCGGAGTTTTTGCTCCTACAATCAGATATAATAATGGCCGTTTTTATATGGTTACTACTAACGATACCACCCACCGCAACTTCTATGTTTATACAGACGATATTTATGGTGAATGGTCAGAGCCGATAACTGTGGAGCAGGGTGGTATTGACCCATCTCTTCTTTTTGATGACGGGCATACATATTTTATAAGCAATGGTTGTGACGAAGACGGTGTCGGCGGAGTTATACAGTGCGAAATTAACGTTGAAACAGGCGAAAAGCTGACAAAAAGCAAGTGTATATGGCAGGGTACAGGCGGACGTTATCTTGAAAGTCCCCACATGTATAAAATAAATGGGGAGTACTATCTTATGGCTGCTGAAGGCGGCACAGAATACGGTCACATGATTACTTATGGTCGCTCAGATTCTGTGTGGGGTCCTTTTAAAAATTACCCTGCTAATCCCGTACTTACCAACCGTAACAAGGCCCCCTATATTATTCAGGGTATCGGGCATGGTGACCTTATTGAAAAGGACGGTCAGTGGTTTATAATCTGTCTTGGTTTCAGACAGATACATATGTGGATGACCTATCATCATTTAGGCAGAGAAGTTTTTCTTACTCCTGTGAAATTTGGGAATGACGGTTGGTTTATTGCAGGAAAGGACGGCACAACTGATTTTGAATATGAAATTGAAGGTGATTTCAAGCAGTGTGAGAAAAAAATATATACTTTTGAAAATACTGAAATGGATTGGTGTCATCTTCGTCACCCTGATGCGGAGAATTACAAACTCAGCAAGGATTGTTTTATTCTGAAAGGTACGGATGTTACAATAGACATGGTTGACAGCCCCACATTTATCGGCGTAAGACAACGTGATTTTGATATGGAGCTTTCTGTTGATATTGACATTGACGGCGGTGAGGGTGGAGTTACCGTTTATATGTGTGAAAATGAGCATTACGATATTGCTGTTAGAAAAGGTGAAAACGGCTATGAGGCTGTGCTTAAGCTGAATATAGGTAATGTAAAGCATATTCAGGGTGCTATTCCTCTTTCTAGCGGAAAAGCAAAGCTTATTATCAAATCAGACAGTCAGGTTTACAATTTTTATGTTAATGAGAATGGAGAAGAAACACATCTGGGCTGTGGACTTTCTAAGTATTTATCCTCTGAGGTTTCAGGCGGATTTACAGGAGTTGTGCTTGGTCTTTATGCGCAGGGGGATAATACTGCCAAATTCAGAGATTTGGTGATAGAATATATATAACAAACGAAAACAACCGAACAACAAGAAAAACTTGTCGTTCGGTTGTTTTTATTCTGCCAAAAGCTCTGCCTGTTTCTTTACCCGCTGTGCTGCCTGTTTTCTGAAATCGGGCGGACCCATTATCTCAAGAACAGGACCGAATCCCAGCAAACGAATGAGCAGTTCAGTTTCGTCCTGTTTGTCGTACCATAAGGAAACAGTGCATTTGCCTGTTTCAAGGTCACGCTCTGTACGTTTTTCGTAAGAGGCAAATTCTGCCATAAACCGCTCGACGGCATTTCGTTCGGTTGTTATTTTAATTGTGACAGGTGTTTTGCAGATTCTTTTTTCAAAGAAATCTTTATCAGAAATGTCACTTTCCCATAAAATATCTGTTTTGAAAACAGATAAAATTCTGCCCATATTTATTATACCGCTGCCGGAAATTTCACCCTCCTTTATGCTGTAACAAAGAAGTCTGAATTTATCATTCTTTTCAGAATACTGTATTTTAACAGGAAGATAATTTCCTCTGATTCTACGGTCATGACCGCTTTTAAAGCTGATATTTAAAACCTGACGTTTTTTGATTGCATCAAGTATCATTCTGAAATATCTGCAATATGCGTCATCTGCAAAGCAATCGCCGTCAGAAAATTTATCTGTATATCTGAAGTGTTGATTTTCATAAAGAGGTGCTGTATCTGATAATTTTTCATTAAGCTCGTCAATTACTTCAGACTCAAGAAACAGATGTATTTTCGGGTCATTAAGTTTTGCCTTCAGCCACATTTTTTGCGTTTTTGTAAGAACAGATGGCGGATTATTTTTAATTACTCTTCTTAAATTCCCGTCAGGATTTTTCTTGAAAAATCCCCAATCCGTGTTATCGTTTTGCGGAATGAGTTTTTGTGATAAAAACAATGAAGAGTCCTCAAATCCATATTGTTTTATCAGATTATATATTTCCTTTTCGGATATGTTTTCTTTTTCCATTGCCTTTTTAGCGATACGAAAATATGCTCCGTAAATTTCACTGAATATATTCATTTTCATCACCACCGTACATTTCTGTCATGCGCTGAATGTCGCTTAAAAACAGGTTTCTGACCGATTCGCTGCCGCCCTCGATTGACTTAATTCTGCCGATAAAAGTCTTAATCCAAAGCATAGGTTCATTCGGGTCAAAGCAATCCAGAACAAGAGTATAGGTATTAATATCTGTACGTGTTATTGTACCGATTCTTTTTTCTCGTTCCAATCGCTCGATTATAAATTTTTCCTCATTTTCATTTATTGCAAAGGTAATTTTCAGAGGTTCAATATTACCGTCTTCACGTCGTGAGCCGAAGGAAACCCCGAAACATTTTTCATAATTGCGAAGATACATTTCATATATTTCATCATATTCATTGCAGATATTGCCCATAGAAATGGTTTTTATCGCATCAAGACGAAAGGCATTGAATCTATTATATTGCGGAATATATCCTAAAAGATAACGTCTGCCTGTCTGTACAGAGGAAAGAATTTGCAAGGGCGCAATCTGTTCATTATCAGAGGTGGAATTACTGCGTGGAGAAAAAACACGGCAGTTTATGTATTTCTTTTCCCGAATTGCCTCTATAATCTGAGGAATAATTATATCTTCCAGTGTGTGGACGATATAGTTGTGTTTCATGACAAACATATCGTTTTTCATGTCTGCGGCAGTAAGTATTGTGTTTCCTATAATGCCGAACTCCTGTGTTTCTGAAAAGAATTTTACAGCGTCAGAAAGTCCGTCATATTTATCAAGAAACTCTGTTACGCTGTCAGAGGAAAGGCTGAAATATGCAGTCTTTCCTTTCTTTTCGGTGAGAAGAATACCCTCGCTTACATATTCTTTTAGTTTATTACGTACTGTTTGTTCTTCAAACATTTCGCCGAATTGTTCATCAATATCTGCAACAATTTCCTTAAGAGTGAGGCTCTCTTTTTCTGTGAGAATATCAATTATAAAAAAGTGCAGCTTTATATCGTTATCAGTAAAGCTTTTTGAACGGTATGCTTTATATAGTGGATTTTCAGTAACTCTACCGCTGTCTACTGAAATGGAAATCTGCTTACCACGAACGGAGCTATCATACTTCAGATAATCACCAAGCCAACTTTGAACCCTTCTTTTTTCATCATCATAGGTGCGGCTGCTTTTTCGGTCAAAATCATTTCTGACCTTGAAACCATATATAAAAAAGTCACGGACATAATCTCTTGTTTTTTCAAAATTCTTTATAAGTTCAGAAAAACCGCTCACGATATCAGCTCCTTTCTTTTACCATATAATAACAGAATTTTGAAATAGTTTCAAGTAGATTTGGTATGTTCGCAGATTTTTTTAAATGATATATGGAAAATTCTATGTTATAATTCAGACATACCAAAGGAAAGGATTGAATGAAATGTTTGTGAGAAAGGAAGAAAATGCTCTTCCTATAAAGATATGGCAGAGTTCTTATGATGTAATTGATGAAAAGTGCAAGGAACAGGCAGCAAATCTTTCTAAGCTACCTTTTGCATATAAATGGATTTCTCTTATGCCTGATACACACGCAGGAAAGGGAATGCCTATAGGCGGGGTTATAGCTTGTGACGGTGCTGTGGTGCCCAATGCGGTTGGTGTTGATATTGGCTGCGGAATGGGTTTTGTTGAAACCAATATACCGGTTTCACTTCTTCGTGAAACTATTACCGGCAGCGGTAATCTTGTTCAGGCAATATGTGGCGATATTCTCCGCAATATCCCTACAGGTTTCAATCATTACAAAACTCCTCAGCCCTCAATTGTGCTTGACAGAGCAAAGGCGGAAATGGACAGATATGAAAAAGACGCAGTGCTTATTCCTCAGATTGAAGACGGGTATTTTCAAGTTGGAACCTTAGGTGGTGGAAATCATTTTATAGAATTGCAGCAGGACGAAAATGGAATGTGCTGTATAATGCTCCATTCGGGCAGCCGCCATTTCGGAAACATTGTGGGACAGCACTTCAATCGTATTGCTGCAGAGCTAAATGCAAAGTGGCATTCATCAATTGACCCACAGTGGAATTTACATTTTCTGCCTACTGATAGTGATGAGGGAAAAAGATACATTGAGTGGATGACTCTTTGCATGGATTTTGCATACGAAAACCGTAATGTAATGTTGTCAAAGGTAAAGGAAATTTTTACCAGATATGTCAGCAAGTACACAGGTCTTACTCCTGTTTTCAGTAATGAGATTAACTGTCACCACAACTATGCAGCGCTTGAAAATCACTACGGAAAAGATGTATGGGTTCACCGCAAGGGGGCAATCCGCGCTGCAGAGGGAGAACTTGCCATAATTCCCGGTGCGATGGGGTCATACAGCTACATTGTAAAGGGAAAGGGCAATCCTGAAAGCTTTATGTCTTCATCACATGGCGCAGGTAGGTTATATTCCCGAACTGCAGCGGTGCAAACCTTCCCTGTTGATAAGGTTATGTGTGACCTTAAGGAGCAGAATGTGGTTTTGGCAAAGCACAATAAATCTGATGTGGCGGAAGAATCCCGTTTCGCTTATAAAAATATTGATGATGTAATGGCAAATCAGACAGACCTTGCAGAGCCTGTTAAAAAGCTTTTTACAGTAGGTGTTGTCAAGGGATAGTAATGGATATGTAAAAAATTCCGTTTCCCTGAGGACAGGATATGAAAGGAAACGGTACGGTGCTAACAGCATTTTTGGTTGCCAGAAATGGTGGGTTCGACTCCCAAAGCACCGAGTGGAATGTACGCCTATAAATATTAGTTTTTTAAAAATTAAAGTACATTCCTTTTTAAATGATAACGGCTCTAACAGCAATTTTTTCTCAAATGGGAGAAGGCCTGAAAACCTTCGTTTTGTTGGCAAATGTCAGCAGTAGAGAATGAGCCGTGTGAAAGACAGTAACAGCAGACAATTTTTTATTTCTTGGGGAAACAATGCTGTCTTGTAATTATATTCCGAATAGCAAAAAATCCCTGCAGATTAATGCAGGGATTTTTTATAGAAACTTAATCAGAGAATCATTATGAAATAAGCAGCATATCCGACCAGTAAAACTGCGCCTTCCCAGCGTTTTAAAATCTTGTCGTTAGCACAGAAAATGAAGAGAAGTATACCGGATACAATGGATACAATGCCATCAAAAATAAAGTTTGATGCGAAGGGAACAGGGGTAATAATTGATGATAAACATATTACAAAAAGAATGTTAAAAATGTTACTGCCCACAACATTACCGATTGCAATATCTGCATTACCCTTACGTGCTGCAGAAACAGATGTGAAAAGTTCGGGGAGAGATGTGCCGAGAGCAACTACAGTAAGACCTATAAAACGTTCACTTATACCGATTACCTGAGCAATCTTTGTAGCAGCATCAACTGTAAGGTTACTTCCGAGAATGATGAGTGCGAGGCCAACTACAGCAAAGATAATTGACTTAGGAATAGAAATTGCCTTTTTTGCCTCTTCTTCCTTTTCTTTATCAGTTTCCTTACCGGCGCTGTCTTTCTTCGCCATCTTAAGTAGATAGATGAGATAAACTACAAATAAAGCCAAGAAGATTATTCCATCAATAAGGGAAAGTGTGCCGTCAAGTCCTAAAAGGAGCATTATAATTGTTACAGCAATCATAAAAGGTGTTTCGTACTTAATTGTTGATGGGGCAATTGCAATTGGAACAATTGCAGCAGAAAGGCCTAAAATGATAAATATATTAAGAATGTTACTTCCTAAAATGTTACCAACTGTAATATCGGCATTTCCTTCCAAAGCAGCAGTGATACTTACCGCTGCCTCAGGGGAGCTTGTACCCATAGCAACAATTGTAAGACCGATTACTAACTGTGGAATACCAAATTTTGCGGCAATACTTGATGAGCCGTCAACGAACCAGTCTGAACCTTTAATAAGGCAGACGAAGCCAAGTGCTAAGATTAAAACCTGTAAAAGAATTTCCATAATGATGTCCTTTCTTATTTTTCAAATGCATATTTTTCAAGATAATTCTTGTACTTATCCCAGTAATCAGGGCTGTCACTTCTGATATCTCTCAGCGCCTCATGGATAGTCATTTCCTTATTGGCTGCCTCAATTACGCAACCTGCGATGTTGGAGCAGTGGTCAGAGGTTCTTTCAAGATTATTAAGCAAGTCGGACCATACAAATCCTGCTACAATTGAACATTCTCCCTGCTGTAAACGGAGAATATGGTGTGTACGCATTTTTTCCTTAAGACCGTCAATAACCTGCTCTAAAGGTTCTACCAGATGAGCAGCCTCCATGTCGCCTTCTGCGTAAGCCCTATATGTAAGTTCAAGAATTTCTGTAACTGCATTGCAAAGTACATCAATTTCCTTTTTAGCAGAAGAAGTAAATTCCAGTTTTTTCTCCTTCATTTCCTCAGCAGATTCAACAATATTAACACTGTGGTCAGAAATACGTTCAAAGTCGCCGATGATTTTCAGGAGCTTTGCTGATTCAAGACTATCTTGCTCACTGACCTGATGACTGCTGAGCTTTACAAGATAAGCGCTAAGTATATCTTCGTAATGGTCAGAGCGGTCTTCTAAATATCTTACCTCTTCTGCAGCAGTTTCGTCGTAGTTTTTGAGAGTTTCAATACTCTTTTTAAGTGCGTCAATAGAAATTCTTGCCATTTCGCCGACAACATTTGTACACTGCTTAAGAGCAATAGGGGGAGTAGCAAGAAGTCTTTCGTCAAGCTCTACATTCTTTTCAGGCTTATTAGTTTCAGGAATAAGCTTTAATGCGAGTTTTTCAAGAAGTCCAGCCATAGGGAGAAGAATTGCTGTGCAAAGAATATTGAAGGCTGAATGCGCTACCGCAATACCCATGTGTGATGCTGAATCACCTAACATAGGAATATCTACAAGTGCCTTTATAATGCAGAATAAGGTGAGAAGAATAACCGTACCGATAATGTTAAATGAAAGATGAACAAGAGCAGCACGTTTTGCATTTTTGTTTGTACCTACAGAGGAAAGAATTGCTGTAATACATGTACCTATGTTCTGCCCCATAATAATCGGAATTGCTGAGCCAAGTGTTACTTTACCCGTAACAGAAAGTGCTTGAAGGACACCTACAGAGGCAGAACTTGATTGGATTATTGCAGTAAGAATTGCACCTGCAAGTACACCTAAAACAGGGTTTGTGAACAGAATAAATAATTCGGCAAATTCAGGCACGTCCTTAAGTCCGGCAACTGCACCTGACATTGTATCCATACCGAACATAAGTGTTGCAAAACCGAGAAGGATTGTACCGGTATCTTTTTTGCCGTCGCTTTTAGAGAACATTGATAAACCAATACCTATAAGAGCAAGTATAGGAGTAAAGGAAGTTGGTTTTAAAAGCTGAACAAAAATATTGTCACTTTCAATACCGCCAAGACTTAAAATCCAGGCTGTAACGGTTGTACCTACATTAGCACCCATGATTACGTTTATAGCCTGTCTTAAGGTCATAAGTCCCGAGTTAACGAAACCTACAACCATAACTGTTGTTGCTGAGGAACTCTGAATAACTGATGTTACGCCAAGTCCTGTGAGAAAGCCTGTAGCCTTATTTTGCGTTAGCTTTCCCAAAATTTCTCTGAGCTTACCTCCTGCACGTCTTTCAAGGGCATTACCCATTACGTCCATACCGAAAAGGAACAAGCACAAGCCGCCGATTAGCGTCAATACGTCAAAAATTGTCATTTATCAATCTCCTTTGTTATCTGACTACTTCCACTTTGATTGTGTTTGTATTTCCTGATTTTCCGTTTATCTGACCGCCTGTCATTACCACGTTGTCACCTGGTTCTAAATTGAGTATTTCCTTTGCGTGATTGAGTGCCTGATAGAATACAATATCCAGTGAGTTGTATTCTTCTTCCAGTACAGGTGTAACACCCCAGCTAAGATTAAGCTGACGCCATGCCTTAAGGTTTGTAGTAATGCCGATAATTTCTGCTGGACAGCGGAAACGGCTGACCATACGTGCGGTTTTACCTGTTATGGAATTTACTACAATACACTTTGCGTTAACGTCAATTGCCATTGCGCAGGTTGCGTGAGAAATAGCGTCGATTATATTTATAATGTTATAATCGGTTGTTGCGAACCAGCGCTTGTAATCAATATGCTTTTCGGTGTATTCGGCAATTTCAGCCATGTTTTTAACAGCGGCAGCAGGGTACTTACCTGCAGCGGTTTCTCCTGAAAGCATTACAGCCGAAGAGCCGTCATAAACAGCATTTGCAACGTCGGAGATTTCTGCTCTTGTAGGGCGGGGATTATGAATCATTGACTCAAGCATTTCAGTTGCAGTAATAACTCTCTTGCCCAGCAGACGACATTTTTCAATAAGGAATTTCTGAATTGCAGGAACTTCAACAAAGGGAATTTCAACACCTAAGTCGCCTCTTGCAACCATAATTCCGTCAGCAACTTCACAAATTTCATCAATATTATCAACACCGGCACGGTTTTCGATTTTAGCGATAATATCAATCATTTCTCCGCCGTTGTCATCAAGAAATTTGCGGACTGCCTCAACATCATTTTTGGTAGACACGAAAGAGGCTGCCACAAAATCAACATCGTTTTCAATGCCGAAAAGCAAATCTTTCTTATCATGTTCGCTGAGATATTCGCTTTTCAGAACCTTATTCGGGAAATTCATGCTCTTTCTGTCAGAAAGCACACCGCCTGTAATTACGGTACAGATAACGTCGGTGTTTTTGATTTCCTTTACCTCAAAAATTACAAGTCCGTTATTTAAAAGAATTGTATCACCGGGTTCAAGGTCATCGGTAAGCCTTTTGTAGTTTACCGAAACCTTTTCCTGATTTCCGATAATATCATCAGTTGTAAAAGTAAAGGTGTCGCCGTCATTCAGAGTTATTTTTTTGTTTTCAAAGGTCTTGATTCTGTATTCGGGACCTTTTGTGTCCAGCATGATAGGAATAGGAAGTCCTAGTTTTTCTCTTACGGATTTTACAAGGTCAATCTTCTGCTGATGTTCCTCTAAAGTTCCGTGAGAGAAATTAAGTCTTGCCACATTCATGCCGTTAGCACACATTTGTGTCAGAGTTTCCTCATTATCACAAGCGGGGCCAATAGTACAGATAATTTTGGTTTTTCTCATTTGCATGTTCCTTTCCTTGTTATACTATGAGAAACATTTGCAGTATAACAGAAACGTAGGTTTTTTCTTATTATTACACATTATAGGTTTTTAAGTCATAAGAACTCAAAATTCTTTTATATTATATCACATAAACGGCAAAAATGCAGTAAAAATAAGCCTGTAGAAATTAACAAAATTTTCAATCTCCACAGGCTGAATTTATTTATTTTTACATTTATCAATTAATTTCGTCCATTCGATAGCCAACACCAAGTTCGTTCACAATGCAGCATTCTGTTCCCGGTGCTGCACCAAACTTCTTGCGGATATTAGCCATATTTACCTGCAGCTTTTTCTTGCTGCCATAATCGTTGTAGCCCCAAATTGTAGAAATAATAGTAGAATAGGTAAGAACCTTTCCGCAGTGTTCGGATAAAAGGGAAACAATATTGTATTCAGTTTGGGTCAGTTTTATTTCATTACCGTCAAGATAAACCCGCCTTGAATCATAGTCAATTGAAAGCTTACCAAGTTCAAATTTTCCGCCTGAAATAAGACTGTCGTTGTGATGAGTATTACGCAGTGCAGAACGTATTCTAGCTACAAGTTCCGCCGAACCGAAGGGTTTTGTAACATAATCGTTTGCACCTGAATCCAGTGCATCAACTTTATCTTTTTCATCAGTTCTTGCTGAAAGCACAATAACAGGTGTAGATGAAGATTTACGGATTTCCTTGATAAATTCAATTCCGTCCATATCAGGAAGTCCTAAGTCTAAGATAACAAGGTCAGGGCGGTAGGAATTAAACATAAGAAGACCGTTTTTGCAGCTTTCGGCAGTTATTGCCTGAAAATTGTTTGCGTCAAGAAGTGCAGAAACAAAGTTTTTAATGTTATTTTCGTCCTCGATTACAAGGATTTTGTATTTATTATTATTCATCTTCAATATCCTCCACGTCAAGAGCAAAGCGGAAAACTGCTCCACCGTCCTTAAGGTTTTCAGCACGAATATCGCCGCCGTGTGCTTTGATAATTGTTGCGCAAACAGATAAGCCTATTCCTGAATTGATTTTTGTATCGGTTGGCGCTCCGCCACCATAACCGCTGAATATTGTTTTAAGACGTTCAGGCTCAATACCGCAACCGTTATCTGAAATTTCAAAAACTGCTTTTTTATCAATAGTAAAGACCACAAGCTTTAGTTTTGTCATTCCTTCAGCGTGTTCGACGGCATTATCCAAAAGGTTTACAAGCACTTGTTCAATAAGCAGAGCGTCCATCGGAATAGTAATGAAAGCATCAGGAATATCAACACTAACAGCCTGATTTGGGTAACGTTTCTTAAATTTGAGCAGTACCGAATCTATAAGTTCTTCCAATACAACAGGAGTTTTTATGATTTTAACATTACCACCGTCTAGTCGTGTTACGGAAAGAAGATTTTCAACCATTCGTGTTAACCATTGTGAATCCTCCTTCATTCCCTGCAGCATTGAGAGTTTTTGTTCATCTGAAAAGTGATTGAAATTGTCAAGAAGAGTTGAACTTGAACCATAAATTGTGGTGAGAGGGGTGCGAAGGTCATGGGATACAGCACGGAGTAGGTTTGCTCTCATACGCTCCATTTCGCTTTCAGCTTTTATTACCTCCTGATGTTTGATTTTAGTGGTAAGAGTACCTGTAAGAATTGTTACAATAATCATAATTACTGCGGAAATTATATTTTCGGGAATTGTAAAGTCAAAGCGAAACAAAGGCTGTGCAAATGCAAAATTCAGCGCTAAAACACTCACCGAAGCAGAGGCAATACCATAAATATATTCTTCGGTAACAAGCGAAACAAGGAAAACCGCCAACACAAAAATTGCAGGAACCAGCGCTTCATTTTGGAATACAAACTGAATAATAAGACAAAGAACAAAGGCTCCTACCAATATCAGAAATGAAATGAGTGTGTTTTTAACAGGATTTCTTGTTTTTTTCATAAGCGCTCCTTTTATAGGTATATTTTTATTCTATCATAAGTGTGGTTAAGATTCAACTAAAAATAAACGGACACATAGTGCCCGTTTATTATATTATTTCTTGTTTTTTTCGTATATAACCTTAAGTCCTTTGAGAAGAAGGTCATCATCAATAATAATTTCATTTCTGCAGAAAGGAATAATTGTTCCTGCAAGTCCGCCTGTTGCAACAACTGTGCATTCTCCGATTTCCTCACGGACACGGTCAATAATACCGTCCAAAGCACCGGCATTGCCGTAAATCATACCGCTTTTAAGACATTCAACAGTTTCAGTGCCTATAAGCTTTTTAGGTGGTTCAAGAGCAACCTTTCTAAGCTGAGAGGTACGACTGACAAGGGAATCGTGGGAAATTGAAACACCTGGTATAATCATACCGCCCATATAATTGCTATCCTGGTCAATTACTGAAATTGTTGTTGCAGTTCCCATATCAATAATGACAAGGGGAACAGGGTAATTTTTAATACCTGCCACTGCGTCAACCACAAGGTCACTGCCAAGCTGTGCGGGGTTGTCGATTTTAATACTTAAGCCTGTTTTTATACCGGGTCCTACAACCATAGTCTGTGTTCCTGTCAGCTTTTCTGCTGCGATACGTACGTTTCTGGTAACGGCAGGTACAACTGATGACATGATAGAACCGCTGATTTCATTAAGTTTAATATTGTGCATTTCAAATGCAGTTTTAAAAATAGCGGCGTATTCAAGACTAGTAGCTGTGTGATTTGTGGAAACTCTTTCTCTGAAAAGAATTTCATCACCCTTGCAGCAGCCGATTACGATATTTGTATTTCCTACATCTATTGCAAAAATCATTTCTTTGACCTTCCTGTATTGTTCTTCCTGATTTGATAATTATATTATGCGTCTTTTGGCTTAATAAATTTAGATTTGTATAAAGCAAATACAACTGCAGATGTTATAAGCGCAGCTACAATTGCCTCAATAGTGCCGTTTACAGCAACAGTTGTCATAATTACACCAAGAACAGCCTCATAAGCAATTTCTCTTGCAGCAGCATATTCATGACCGAAGAATAAGAAAATCAGACCCATTACAAGAATTGTGTTTGTCATTGAACCTGCAATACCGCCGATAAGTAAAGAGAATTTACGGAATTTTCCGGGTTCTTTGCTTTTTTTCTGTAATGCCGTGTACACATAGTAGGGAACTACACCTACCATAATTCTGGGCAGAAAACAGATAATAAGAGATAATGGACTTCCGCCCATGCCGTCACCGATTTCAACAAAGGGTGAGAATACAAAGGAAGTAAGACCGGGCGTTGCCGTGTTGTTAATAAGGCTGGTAAGTCCGAAAACTCCGCCTAAAATAGCCCCCTTCTTAGGTCCTAAGGTAATTGAACCAACAATAACGGGAATGTGTACTGTGGTTGCCTGAATTGCCAATATAGGTATTTTGATATAACCTACATAGGGGATAAATGCCAGTACAGCCACCAATGCGGCAAAGAGTGCTGTCTGAACGATTTCCAGAGTTGTGCTTTTTTTCATATTAAATTGTCCTCCTTGTTATTATTCTCCTCAGGGGAGATACAATACAGGGGTATTATAACATATTTTTTTAAAAATGTATATATTTTTTTAAAATTTTATGCTATAATAAAGAAAATAAATTTCTGAGGTGAATTTTATGCTTAAGGGAAAAACCGTTGTTTTAGGCGTTACAGGAAGTATTGCCGCATATAAAATTGCAAACCTTGCACGAATGCTGAAAAAGCAACACGCAGATGTACAGGTTTTAATGACAGAAAATGCCACAAATTTTATAAATCGGATTACTTTTGAATCACTGACAGGTAATAAATGTCTTATTGATACATTTGACAGAAATTTTCAGTACAGTGTTGAGCATGTAGCTTTGGCAAAAAGGGCA
Source organism: Ruminiclostridium sp. (assembly GCA_045604505.1). GTDB lineage: Bacteria > Bacillota > Clostridia > Oscillospirales > Ruminococcaceae > Ruminiclostridium_E. The sequence continues at coordinate 19,929 of JAZUOE010000001.1, forward strand.
GATGTAGTAATGATTGCTCCTGCCTCTGCAAATGTTATAGGAAAAATTGCTTTTGGTATTGCCGATGATATGCTGACAACTACAGTTATGGCTTGTCCATGTACCAAGATTATTTCTCCCGCTATGAATCACAATATGCTCCATAATCCAATAGTCAGCGACAATATCAAAAGGTTGGAGAGCTATGGTTATGTAATTGTACCGCCTGATACAGGAATGTTGGCAAACGGCGATATGGGTGACGGAAGAATGCCCGAAGAGAAAGTGCTTTTTGAATACATTTTAAGAGAAATTGCCTGTGAAAAAGATTTAAAAGGTAAAAAGGTTCTTGTTACAGCAGGTGCAACCCGTGAATCTATTGACCCCGTTCGTTTTATTACAAATCATTCCAGTGGAAAAATGGGCTTTGCACTTGCAAAAGCGGCAATGTTAAGAGGAGCAGAAGTAACTCTTGTAGCTGCGCACACCGACGCAGAACCGCCTATGTTTGTTAATAAAGTTGATGTGGTTTCAGCGCAGGATATGTTTGAGGCGGTAATGGCTGTTTCGGCTGAACAGGATATAATTATTAAAGCGGCAGCGGTTTCTGACTACACACCTATGACAGTGGCAGACTGCAAGATAAAAAAATCAGATGGAGATATGAGTATTCCGCTTAAGCGAACAACTGATATTCTGAAATATTTAGGTGAGCATAAGGCAGAGGGGCAGATTATCTGCGGTTTTTCTATGGAAACAGACAATGTGCTTGAAAATTCCCGTGCA
>JAZUOE010000002.1:0-4481 GCA_045604505.1 Ruminiclostridium sp.
AAAAGTTGAAAAGATTTGGTATAATAGTTACAGATTTTACAGAGTAAAGCACTGCTTTGCTATTCGTATTGAAAGGATAGGTTTCAAATTATGATGAATTTAATTACACGTTCGGATTTTGACGGTCTTGCTTGTGGGGCACTTTTGCTTGAGGCGGGAATTATCGACTCCTACACATTCAAGCACCCTAAGGATATTCAGGACGGACTTGTGCCTGTAACAGAAAATGACGTTCTCGCAAACGTTCCCTTTGTTGAGGGCTGCGGTCTTTGGTTTGACCATCACTCCAGCGAGTATGAGCGTAATCAGCTTGAGGGTAAGTACAAGGGCGAAAGCCGTATAACTCCCAGTTGCGCACGTATTATATACGAATATTACGGTGGAAAGGAACGTTTCCCCCAGTTTGATGACCTTATGGAGGCAGTTGATAAGGTTGATAGCGGTAATCTTACCATTGATGAAATCCTTAATCCTCAGGGTTGGATTTTAGTCGGCTTTTTAATGGACCCCAGAACAGGTCTTGGCCGTTTCAGAAACTTCACAATCAGTAACTATCAGCTTATGGAAAAGCTCCTTGTATGCTGCCGTACAATGTCAACACAGGAAATTCTTGATATGCCTGACATTAAGGAGCGTATTGATGTATATAACGAACAGGCTCAGTTGTTCAAGGAAATGGTTGCAGCACATACAGTAATAAAGGGCGATGTTATTATTACCGACTTAAGAGGTGTTGACCCCATTTATACAGGCAACCGCATTATGATTTACAGCCTCTATCCTGAGCAGAATATTTCAGCATGGATTGTTTCAGGTAAGGGCGGACAGGGTTGCTCTGCGGCAGTTGGTTATTCAATCCTTAACCGCACCAGCAATGTTAATGTAGGTAAGTTAATGCTCAAATACGGCGGCGGCGGTCATAAGGCTGTAGGTACCTGTCAGTTCAGTGACGATAATATGGAAACAGAACTGCCGAAGATGTTGGACGAACTTGTTAATTACGACAAGTACTATTCAGCAGAATAAACAGAATACATAAGGCTGTACCGCACATTTATTTGTGCGGTACAAGTTTAATTTCACAGAAAGGTAAAAGGCATGAGAACAGGCGAATTTGCAAAAAAGCTAAAGGATAATATATCCCTTGCGATAAAAGGGAAAGAGAAGGAAATAGAACTGGTTACTGCTGCACTTCTTTGCGGCGGACACGTACTGTTAGAGGACGTTCCCGGAACAGGTAAAACTGTACTTGCAAGGGCTCTTGCTAAGTCACTGGACTGCAGTTTCCGAAGAATACAGTTTACACCTGACCTGCTCCCCTCTGATATTACAGGTATCAACTTTTTTAATGCAAAGCAGCAGGAATTTTTGCTGAAAAAAGGACCTGTTTTTACAAATATTCTTTTGGCAGATGAAATAAACCGTGCAACTCCCCGAACTCAATCGGCTCTCCTTGAATGTATGGAGGAAAAGCAGACTACCATTGACGGTGAAACCTTTGCTTTGGATAGGCCTTTTTTTGTAATTGCAACTCAGAACCCTGTAGAAACTTCAGGTACTTATCCTCTCCCTGAGGCACAGCTTGACCGCTTTCTTATCCGCCTTTCTTTAGGTTATACTGACCGTGATACGGAAATAAAAATCCTTTCAGATATAGGAGAAACTCACCCCTTGTCACAGCTTTCGGCAGTGCTGACCGCAGAGGATATTATTTCTGCCGGAACAGAGGCGGCGAATGTCAAGGTAAATGAGGCTGTACTTGGCTACATTTCCGACATAGGTGCAGCAACTCGATGTCACGAAAAAATCCGACTTGGCTTAAGCACAAGAGGACTTATTGCATTAAAGAAAATGGCACAAGCTTATGCAGCGGTTAAGGGAATGGAGTTTGTAAATCCCGAATGCGTGAAGGCGGTTGCGCCTTATGTAATTCCTCACAGACTTGTATGTAAGGAACTATCCCTTAAACTGGACAGAAAGAGTACAGCAGAGGAAATCACTTCCCTTATCCTTGACACAGTTACTGTGCCGACTGAAGAGATGTAAAATGGAATTAATTGCAATCCTTATAATAGTGGGAGCTGTGATTTTCGGTGAACAGCTCCTTTATCGTAAGCTTGTGCTGAAGGACGTTGAATATAAGGTTGATTTTAACGTTACAGAGGCATTCGAGGGCGATACGATTGAGATAGTGGAAGAAATTTCCAACAATAAGTGGCTGCCTGTTCCTTGGCTTAAGACAGAACTTAGCACAAGCAGATGGCTTGAATTTACAGGCAGTTCAGCAGCACGAGGTTCAGACGCAAGATTTGTGCCTAGTGTGTTTGCACTAAAGCCCTATCAGAAGTGCACACGCACACGTAAGGCTGTTGCCCTTAAAAGAGGTTTATTCACCCTTGAAAGTACTTCTCTTATCGGCAGTGACTTGTTGGGTTTAGTCAGTGTTTCCCGCAGTATTAAAACGGATAAAAAAATACGTATTCTCCCTTCACCTTATGAGGTTGGAGAAGGTGAGCTTTCCCGTGAAGAATTATACGGTGAAATTGTTACAAGACGATTTATCTGTGAAGACCCGTTCCTTTGCTCAGGGTCAAGAGAATATACAGGCAGAGAGCCTATGAACCGTATTCACTGGGGCAGTACAGCAAGACAGGGTAAGCTTATGGTATTCAATAATGAGTTTTCAACAGCAAACCGTGTGCTTATTCTTTTGAACTTGCAGAAATCTCCTGAGGGTGACCCCCGACCGCCTATTATTTCCGATACAGAAACTATGATAAAGGCGGCGGCATTTATGCTGAATATGTACGCTGAACGCGGTATTTCCGCCTCATTCGGCACTAACGGTTCCGGGAAAATCCTATTTGAGGGCGGCACATCTGAAGAGGATTATCTGAAAATATTACGCTGCCTTGCAGAGCTTGAAAATACTTGTGATATGGATTTCGGTGAGTATTGCAGCCGTATAGATTTTGGAGAAATAACAGATATTGCGGTAATTACACCTTATATTGATGAAGAAATGGCAAATCGCTTTGATATGGAGCGAAGAAAAGGGCGTAATATCATATTCTATTGTAATCAGGAGGCAGAATGCGGTTATCAGCTTATAAAAATCGGACGCATTCATAAATATCAGTTTTTAAGGGAGTGAAGATATGAGGTCAAAAATACTGAAATTTCTTGCAGTTATATCCTTTGGTCTTGTAACCTTTCCCTTTGTGCTGACTAATGACGTTTTAGCCTTTAAAGATATAAACGTAATACGTATTCTCTGTTATTATGCAGGGTTTACTGTGATTTTTGGCTTTGGTTATGCAGCAGGAAACTGGGCGAAAAATCATAAAAAGAGAATTATTGCCGAAAAAATCGCAGGTGTCCTGATGTTTACGGCAGGGTTACTGCTGCTGTTTTTCACCGAAGAAATCGGCATTATATTTGTGGTAGGAGTTTCATCAGTATTGTGGTTTTTTTTGGGCGGCAGAGCAAGTCGAAAGCACTATGCTGACATATTTCCTGCATTTATGTTCGGGGTTTATATAGGTGTTACTCTGCTTTGCTACCTTTTTTATGGTGCTATGTGTGAAAAAGCGCTGAAAGGACCTGTACAAAGTGCGGTAATTATAGCTTTTATGGTGGAGTTATGCCTTGCGGCATTGCTTATAAATCAAAGCGGAATTTACGATAAGGCGAACCGCCGCCGTGAAACAAAAACAATGCTCCCGAAAGGGCTTTCAGGCTATAATGCGGCATTGGTGCTGGGGATAACCATAATCGGGCTGGTGTTGTATGTTTTTTCGGATTTGATTATAGAACTGCTTAACACAATTATAAAGGCGCTTTTAAATCTGTTTTTGTTTATAATGAAGGGATATACGGAATTTATGGAAACAGAGCCTGTAGATTACGGAAATCCCGAGTTAAGCGGCTATATGCCTGTTGAAACAAACGATATATGGAATGTGGTTTTCTTTATAGCTTTTATTGTGGTTATCATAGTATTCCGAAAAAAGCTTTTAGCGGCAATAAAGGACCTTTTAAAAAGAATTTACGGCTTTTTTGCCCATGAAACAGGGTTAAGTGAGCCTGAACCTGAGTTTGTTGATGTTTTTGAAGAAATAGGTACAACCCGACGCAGTCGTCCTCTTACTTATCAGAAAATAATGAAACTTTACAGGGAAGAGAATGACCCGATAAGAAAATACCGTTTCGGATATTCAATACTTCTGCGTCAGCTTAAATACTGCAAGGCAGATATTAAAGGCGCAGATACAGTCAGTGTTCAATGCGATAAAGGACGTGAAATCTGCGGTGAAGGGCTGGAAACTATTACTGAAGAGTATAACAAGGTCAGGTATGATAACGCAGAGGTAACGGCTGAACAACTGGAAGTGCTGGATAAGCTGATAAATGAAATGAATGGCTTGGTAAAAAACAGGCTTTGGAACTAAATAGTGAATAATGCACAAAAAAATGTAAAC
>JAZUOE010000003.1:0-6870 GCA_045604505.1 Ruminiclostridium sp.
CTCTTCAAATTCTGCTTTGCAAAATAAATACGCTTTTCATTGAATTGCTCAAAGGTTATATCCGTGCCTGAAATTGCGTCACGAATTCTATGATTGTAAGCCTCTGTTTCGTCAACAAGCGTTGAGCCTATATCGAAGAAAATCCATTTTACACGTTTCATCTTGTTACTCCATAAATTCACCCTCGGCAAAAGCGGCAGCACCGCCATTGCCCAGAATAAATCTTGATTAATAGTATAGAGTGGAGTGAAAAGAAAACTCCTCACTCCACTCTCAAAATTCCTAACTCTTACATAAGAGAGTTGTAAAGTGCTGTGATATCTTCAACGGAAGTATCCTTAGGGTTGCCAGGACGGCAAGCGTCGTCGTAAGCAGACTGTGCAAGGAAAGGAATATCCTCAGCCTTTACAATATCCTTTAAATCAGCAGGAATACCAACGTCCTCACCTAACTTGCGAACTGCCTCAATGGCGGCTGCACGGTATTCTTCAACAGACATTGTTTCTGTGCCCTGAACACCCATAGCCTTTGCAATGTCGCGGTACTTTTCGCCTGTAGCCTCAGCGTTGTACTTCATAACAACAGGGAGAATAATAGCGCTTGCAATACCGTGAGGTGTGTCGTAAAGAGCGCCTAAGGGGTGTGCCATAGAGTGAACAATACCTAAACCTACGTTAGAGAATCCCATACCTGCAACGTACTGACCAAGAGCCATATCCTCTCTGCCTTCGGGAGTGTTTTCAACAGCACCACGAAGTGAACGTGCGATAATTTCGATTGCCTTTAAATGGAACATATCAGAAAGTTCCCAAGCGCCCTTTGTGATGTAGCCCTCGATAGCGTGTGTGAGAGCGTCCATACCTGTAGCAGCGGTAAGACCCTTAGGCATTGTAGACATCATGTCGGGGTCAACTACAGCAACAATCGGAATATCGTGAGGGTCAACGCAAACCATCTTACGGTTCTTTTCAACGTCAGTGATAACGTAGTTGATAGTAACTTCAGCGGCTGTACCTGCTGTAGTAGGAACTGCAATAATCGGTACACAAGCCTTCTTTGTGGGAGCAACACCCTCAAGGCTGCGAACGTCAGCAAATTCGGGGTTATTTATGATAATACCAACAGCCTTTGCGGTATCCATAGAGGAGCCGCCGCCGATAGCGATAATGTAATCAGCACCTGCTGCCTTAAATGCGGCAACACCTGCCTGAACATTTTCGATAGTGGGGTTAGGCTTGATGTCGGAGAAGATTTCATAAGCTAAAGATGCGCCGTCAAGAAGGTCGGTAACCTTTTTAGTTACGCCAAATTTGATAAGGTCGGGGTCGGAGCAAACGAGAGCCTTTGCAAAGCCTCTGCCCTGAGCCTCTGTAACGATTGCAGAGATAGCACCTGCACCGTGATAAGATGTTTCGTTAAGAATAAATCTGTTCATTTTAAATACCTTCCTTCCAAGTAAAAGTACATTTCATTTTTGACGGAATACCGCCAACCGATAGTATAATTATAACAAAATTAGCAACAAAAAGCAATATATTTTGTTTATTTTTATACAAATCTACAGATAATTTTGGTAACAGTTATGAAAATAACAAATTTTTTAATTTTTTTCGCATTTTCTCTTGACAAAAGGACAAAAAAATGATAAAATAATTAAGCACTCGGAAAGATGGCTGAGCTGGTCGAAGGCGCACGATTGGAAATCGTGTAACGGATGAAACCGTTCAAGGGTTCGAATCCCTTTCTTTCCGCCAGATAAAAACCCTGTAAACACACTGTTTACAGGGTTTTTTCTTTGTCTTTTATAATCCGTACCCTTTACAGAATAAATTGATAGTAACGCATAGGAAAAATCATGCTCTAATAGCAATTCCCGTTATGTACGCTTCCATTTTATCTGCACTTTCCTTTTTCATACGGTCGGAAACATGAGCGTATGTCTGCATTGTAAATGAAGCGGTTGCATGTCCGAGATTTTCCTGCAGGGTTTTGATACTGTCACCGTTCTGGAGAGAAAGAACAGCGAAGGTGTGCCGCAAATCGTGAAAACGGCTTGCTGGTACGCCTATTTTCTTTGCATTGGTGTTTCAGATTTTCCTAAAAGGTAATCATAAGAGCAATTGAGTTTTTGAGAAAACAACTCCAACGTTTCAATGTTATATCTTATTTTAGATTTTTCATCCAGATAAACCTTCAATGTGGTTAAAGACATTCCACACTCTTCCGCAAACTCTACTTGGGTATAACCCATCTCCTTGATTCGCTTTTTTAAAATGGTCGAAATTCCATCCATTTTTTCTTCAATCCTCCTTTTTAGTATATGAATTTGGTCTGGTAAATGCAGCCGGTAAATGCTATTATAATAACACAGATAGGCCTAATCTGTTATATTAGCTTGATAAATACGAAAGGAAAATATATATGAAAAATCAACTTGTTAAAAATTATAATGATATACCATTGATGATGACGGCGAATGATATACAAAATATAGGGTTTAGCCGTACAATGGCATATCAGATACTTAATCGAAACGATGTGCCCGTTGTCATAATAGGCGAGAGAAAATTTGTTAAAAAGGACAGCTTTTTTGATTGGCTTGGAAAGCAAACGACAGGAGGTGAGAACGTTGGCAATGCGTCGAATGATCTCTAAGGAAATATGCAACGCAGAAAGCTTTCTGGAAATGCCGAAAACCTCACAATGCCTGTATTTCCATCTGGTGCTTAATTCCGATGACGAAGGTTTTGTTTCCCCAAAAGGAATTATGCGTTTAACGGGTGCTGAAACGGATGACTTATATGTGCTGTCAGCACTTTTCAATTCAGCGGCAACATATTCTTTATTTGAAAAGTGAAAGAACTTTAGTTAAATAAAATCATAAACAGCAAGCAACGCTAGTGTGGTCACACTATCCAGTTTTCGCCCCTTTTTCCTCTGCAAAACAGGGGGCGTAAATTGCTTGTTGGGGCACGTCCCCAAACCCCTCGTTTTTCAAAAACTACTCTCACAGGAAAGGAGTAAAAATGTCAAAAAAGCGAAAGAGAAATGTTCTGATAAAATTCTATGTTTATCCCGAAGAAAAAATCTTAATTGAGAAGAAAATGAAGTTGAGCAAGTACCCATCAATGTCATCATATCTGCGACAAGCAGGGTGCTATAATAAAGTCGTTATTCACAATTATGATTTTGGAGATTTCAAGGTTATGAACAAAGAATTATTTAAAATCGGCGTGTCAATAAATCAGATTGCTGCCCGTGTAAATTCCACCGGAAATATTTATAAAGAAGATATTGATTTTCTGAAAAACTGCATAGAAAAAATTTATCAAAGGCAGCGAAATATTATATCAAGATTACCTTAATTTTAAGCCGACAACGCTTCGTTCCATAGAATGCCAGTCATTCAAGGAGAACACGTTGTCGGCTTTTGCATATCCCGTGTGCTGCAGCCACCATTTGCCGCAGGGCGTAGATATGCAGTAAAGCGAAAAACGCTGTTACCCGTTATTTTTCGGGGGATAGTTTTTCAAGAGCCATTCCCCGAATCCCATAGCAACCGTTTCCTCATATTGTCTGTCGGAAACTATGTTGAGCTTTATTCCCTGTGCGTCACAGGCTGCTTTGAGTTCCGGTGTAACCTCGCTTTCAGCGAAGATAAGCTCATTCGCCTGTTTCTGTAAGGATTTTTCGTTAATATTCATTTTCAAATGCACCTACCTTTTCTTGTCGATATGTTTTAAGCACGTCCTCGTGTTCGAGAACACCCGGCTCATGCTCATCATCGTACCAATACATCTTTTCAATATACTTAGCAAACCATTTTTCATCTGACAGCGAAAGGGTTATACCCCACATTGCACCGTAATCCTGTTCGCCGCCGTTACCCTTAAACCATAGACTGCCGTCATTTTTTTCGATTTCGATAAGGTTTTCTCTTGCAAACATAATTCTGATTACACGATAAAATTCGTTAAGCTCATATTCGCCATCTTCAATGATTTTCTGCTTATTAAATTTAAATTCAAGTAAATACATAATCTACCTCCAAAGGCTGATATCTAATTTTACCGCTGCAACCACAAATTGTCAACGGTGTACCGTTAATATTCTGATATTTTTTGTGCTATACTGTTTGTAGAATTTTAGTAAAGGGTGATTTTATGAACGTATCTGAGGCGGTTGCAAAGCGCATAACCGAGCTTTGTAAGCAGAATGGCATAACCGTCAACAAGCTTTCTACAATATCCGCTGTTACCCAGTCTACCGTAAATGACATTGTAAACGGCAAGGCGAAGAATATCGGCATTGTTACAATTAAAAAGCTGTGCGACGGACTTCAGATTTCTCTTATTGAGTTTTTTGACACACCCTACTTTGCGGAGCTTGAACAAGAGATTTTTTAGGATTATTCGGGATTATTTCCGAATAATCCCTTTTTATTTTTATAGCAATACATGAGTAAATCCTCTTTAAAAGACAAGTTTTGCTCAGAAACAACAAATTCCCAGCCACTCACCGTCGATACAAACCATTTCTGTTCCGTTAATGTCCACACCGTCGACCAAATATTAAACCAGTTATCGGAGCTGCTGTCAAGTGTAATTTTTATTATGCCGTCGGATTCTTCAAAGGAGCTTTGACGGCATTTTTTAAACGCTGATTTCAGCTTTTCGCCGTATTCAGGTGTGTTATCCTTAAACAAAAACACCAGTTCAAACATATCGCCGCCCCCTTTTTTGATTAAAAACACATTTTGCTCTCGCCATATTGTATGCACTATTGTTGTTTTGATAAAGTATATCATTAAAATTTCTTTTTGTCAATAGTTTTTCAAAAATATATTGCAAAAATTTTCATTATATGATATAATAACTGCATACAATATTAGCAATTAAGGAGATTTTGAAAATGGCAGACGAAAAAAAGCCTGTACCCGATTATCTGTACGGAAAATACAGCAATTATCAGCGTGTGCAGACCAATAAATATAATAAAGCAAATTACAGAACAATAACTGTTCGATTCAGAGGGAATGAAAGTGGCTGTTTTGACCGAGAGGCAATTCAACAGGCGGCAGAGCTTTCAGGAATGAGCGTAAACCAGTTTTGTGCAGATACTTTGAGAAAACACGCCTTTGAGGTGCTAAAAAAGCACGGAAAGCTTGATATTGATTAAGGTGTTGACAAAACCCGATTTATCGGATATAATATAAGTGGAGATAAGCGTAGACTTATCTTATGGAAACTCAATGTTTCTGTAAAAAGAGGTAGTCCCTACCGTATAAGTGGGAGTTTTAAAAGCAGTAGTCCCTACTGTGAGTGGGAGTTTTAAAAGCAGTGGACCCTACTGTGAGTGGGAGTTTTAAAAGATAAGGCTGCGTTTTTCGCGGCCTTTTTTATTTTCAAGTTATTATTTTAAAATTAACGCTATACCGTTGACAAATCCACATTATTGTGATAAAATAAGTTGACGGTTTAGCGTTAATTCATTTGAAAGGAAAGTTTATACTATGGAAAAAATCACATTTATGACCTCACTTCTTACCTTTTATCTGAAAGGTGAAATTGCACATGAGCAGAATTTTATCCGCCTTAAATGGCCGAACACCCTTTTGACATTTATACCTCTCGGCTCCAACAAGGAAAACCTGCCTGTAAATCAGATTTCATCTGTTAGCACAAGTTTCAGCCTTTCTCTGAAAGATTTTCTTATAGGTCTTGTTGTCGCAATAATCGTTCCTTTGATGTTTGGAAATTTTCTCGGAATCATTCCATTTGCAATCGGTGTCGGAATGTGCATTACAGCCTTTCATACAATATTGACTATTGATATGACTTCAGGTACAGAATACAACATACCATTTCTGCTTTTTGAAAAATTAAAGGCGGCAGAAGCAGAGGAATATATAAATTCAATGATTGCCAACCGAATGGATGATATGAATACAAGAGTTCATACTGAAAAGCAGACAGAGGCTCTTGTGGACGCTATAAATTCGCTGAAAAAGTGATATGCTTTTGCTGAATATTCTGCTTTTACCGTTTAAGCTTGTTATAAAAATTGCCGCATTCATACTAATGCTTGTAATGAAACTGGTCGGTGCTTTGTTCCATTTCATTGGCGCTGTTCTAAGTGTTCCATTTTTAGTTATGGGTTCCTTATTCGGACTTTTAGGGGGAGTATACATTGTAATCTCCATATTTAATCCCGAATTAAGAGAGGTAGCTACGTATCTGCAAAACATGGGGCTTGTCTGGATACAGTGGTGGATGCCTGGACTTGTCACAATCCTTGTAGGTGCATTTACAGCATATTTTCCTTTTATCAGCGAAGATATAGGAGATTTTTTGGCTGATAAAGGAGAAGACATTTGGTTTGCGGCATCAGGTATTGACTTTTTTCAATAAAAAGTTATAATCGTTTCTCTCTGAGATACTATTTCTCTACGGACTAAGCGTTTTACAGAAAAGCAAACAGCTGAAGTCGTTTTTCAGGGTTGGTCGGGTGAGCGACTATAAAAATCAGCCTTAATATGAAATAAATCCGACAGCGGTTGCTGTCGGATTGTTTTGTATTCAATGTAAGTTTGTCAATCATATTGGACAGTTAGCATGAAAGAATTCGATAAGTTTAACAGAATTGAAAAAAAGTATGGATTTATTCCTAAAAATCATACATATTCTATAAACTTTTATGGATGGACTCGAGCAGTTCAAGCCAAAATGGCCCGTGATACTTTTAATGCATTACATCTTTCAGACGAATTTGTCAGTATGAGTAGCATTATAGAGGGAGAAAAATCATTATATAAAATTATAAATATGTTTGAGGTGCCTTTTAGAAGATTAAAAGATGAGTAAAAGCAGA
>JAZUOE010000004.1:0-3378 GCA_045604505.1 Ruminiclostridium sp.
CGCCTCCTGCAACCTTCGGCAGGTTATATATTCGTTAGGACGGATGTTCATTGTCTGTTTGAAAATCCTGCACAGATATTGCTGCGATATTCCTGTAATCTCCGCAAGCACTGCAACCGAGAAATCCTTTCGGAAATTTTCCTCAATATAGTTGAGTGCAGGCATAAGGATATTACTTCTGTCAGTACCGCCTACTATATCATTATTTGACACAAGGCGATGAAATTCAATCAGGTACTGATATACAAGTCCCGAACAGGTATAATTTCCGAATACCTTGTCAGTTTTAAGCGTAACAAACATCTTATCAAACAATTTCTGCAAAACCGTACTGTCCTCAGTGGCTATGACAACAGGCATTGTCAGTTTTATTTCGCTTAAAATCCTGTTACAGTCATACCCGTCAAACACTACCCAGCACACTTCCCACTTATCGTCATCGGGGAAATATTCGTGAGGATAATATGCAGGCAGGAAGAAAAAGCATCCCTCGCTTATCTTCAACGTAACATCGTCAAATTTAAGCCAGCCGTTTCCGCTACCACAGTAAAGAATCTGATTCCAGCAATATCCCTCGGGACGTTTTGCATGACCGTGATATTCCGTTCCTCCGATACCTGTAAGATATACAGGAAGAGTTTTTACCTGTTCTATGTATGGGTAAATAAACTGATTTATTTTTGACGACATACAATGTCACCCTTTCATATCAAGCTGATTTCAGTATAGCGTCATTTTCGGGAATTGTCAAGCTTTTTTAGTTTTTTGAAAACGATTTTATATTTAATTTATTGTTAAATACGCTTATTTTAATATCTACTTTAGTTTTTTGAAATTAAAACAAGGTGTTTATTTCAGAATTTTAAATTGACTGAAATTATATATAATGCTATTATTAATTTAAAGTATTTTTATGCAAAGGGGCTATATTATGAAACTGAAAAGGATTTTTGCAGTTGCCGCTTCGATACTCATGTGTGTTTCTATAAACAGTAATGTTTACGCTGAACAGGAAACAGTTCAGATTACTGTATCGCCATCGGAAGAACAAAAATCTATTTCACCATATATTTATGGCGTAAACAGCGGTGCTGACCTTTCAGCGGTTTCCGCAAAATCATTCCGTCTTGGCGGCAACCGATTATCTGCATATAACTGGGAAACAAATGTTTCTAATGCCGGCTCGGACTGGAACAACACCTCAGATATGTACCTTGTTCAGAATGCGCTTGAAGAATACAAATTTGCTCCCGGAGGTGCAGCCCTTCAGGCGTCCTACGAAGCAAAGAGCGGCAATGTTCCCTATACTCTGCTTACCTTACAGATGGTAGGATATACTTCTTCCGACAAAAGAGGAAGACCCACAGAGGAAAATGCCGCACCCTCAGCTTACTGGGATAAGGTTGTGAATCGCAAAAACAGTGAATTTCTTCTTGAACCTGATGTTGATGATGATTTTGTCTATATGGACGAATATCTCAACTATCTTATTACAACCCTGGGAAATTCAGAAAGCGAAACAGGCTTCAAGGCTTACGCACTGGATAATGAACCGTCACTGTGGAAACATACTCACAGTCTTATTCAACAGGAACCTCTTACCTGTGCGGAGCTTATAGAAAAATCCGTTGACCTTGCGAAAGTTGTGAAGGGCATGGACTGTAACGCCGATGTGTTCGGTCCGTCTTTGTTCGGTTATTCTGCATTTGATACTCTTGCGGGTGCTCCCGACTGGAATGAGCTGGAAAAGGAAAACGGCTACCGCTGGTTTATTGATTACTATCTCGATGAAATGAGAAAAGCAGAAGAAGAAAACGGCATCCGTCTTCTTGATGTACTGGACATTCATTACTACACCGAAGCAAAGGGAGTTTGCGGCGAACGTTCCTGCAACCATTATGACAACGATGAATGCATTAAGGCAAGACTTGACAGCGTTCGTTCGTTTTATGATGAGACCTACCGCGAAAACAGCTGGATTACTGACACAGGCGCAGAATTTTTCCCTCTTCTGCCCAATGTAAAGAAATCAATTGATACATATTACCCCGACACAAAGCTGGCATTTACCGAATATAATTTCGGCGGCGGAGACCATATTTCAGGAGCGGTTACACAGGCAGATACTCTCGGAATTTTTGCGGAAAACGATGTATATTTTGCTACAATATGGTCATTTGACCACAATGAGTATCAGCTTGCTGCAATCAATATGTTTACAAATTATGACGGTCTGGGTAATGGTTTTGGCGATACTCTTGTTAAAAGCGAAGAAAATAACGAAAATATTTCGGTTTACTCATCAGTAGACAGCGAGGATGAAAGTGTAGTAAAAATTATTGTTACAAACAGGAATATAAACGACGAAACTCCTGTAACTATCAATCTTTCTTCCGAGGAAATTTACGGCAATGCCGAGGTTTATTCACTTTTCGGTGATACTCCTGAAATCAGACAGCTGGACGGAATTGAAAGTATTTCTGAGAATACTTTTTCTTGTACTCTTCCTGCACTCTCTGTAACCGAATTTGCTGTGTATATCAAGGAGGAGGCAGTTAATATTCCGATTATTGTTATCGCAGGCATTTCTGTTATTGTTTTAATTATAATCGGTATTATTATTTTTAAAAAGCTTGCACACAAATAAACATATAACAGCAGAACGGCTCTCCATACGGAGAGCCGTTATTATGTATTCAGATATCACCATTTCCTGCTATCCCCATTAGCGACAAAGCCAGTGCTTCCGACTGTATCAATGTTGTATGTGAGGGGTCTGACCTTGAGATTGTCATTATTTGTAAATTGCAGTCGTATTATGTAATTATTGACAGAAATGCTTTGAGCAGAACTGTTATAATGCAACGGGGAGAAGGCTCTCCACACATCGTTTTTCTGAAATATTGAGCTTATCAGTTCAGAAAGGGATGAAACCAAATGGGTATAACAATCTCCAACCCCCGACTCGGGGGATATGCTTATAAATTCAACTTATTCTGCACAATCATGTCGAATAAAATTCACAGCACAATATTAAAATACTAAGAATTATCCACCTTTTATAGCATTTGTGTGTGGACATAAACTCCGTTATATTGTATGCTGATAATACAACGACTACGGAGGAATTTTTCATGATAAAATCAATAAATATAGCAGACAGCAAACTTATTCCAGGACTTTTCAAGGAACGTGCCGATATAAACCGCGAATATCTTATGGATTTAAAAAAGAAGACCTTCTTCAGAATTTCTACCTCGAAGCGGGTATCCGAACCGACAGAGATGTAACAGAAATGCACCTTGGTTGGGAATCGCCCACCTGTCAGCTGAGAGGTCATTTTCTCGGACACTGGATTTCGGCAGCCGCAATTTTTTC
>JAZUOE010000005.1:0-6533 GCA_045604505.1 Ruminiclostridium sp.
AGGGAATTTATTAATAATAAGGTTTAATTTCTTGTCGAAGGTGTAATATGGATATTGTTATTACTATACTTGTTTTTTTTGCCATAATAATTATTCACGAGTTAGGTCATTTTACTGCAGCTCGTATTTTTAAAATGAATGTAGAAGAATTTACAATTGGTATGGGTCCGCGTTTATTTAAAATTCAAGGAAAGCATACGCTTTTTTCTTTTCGCCTTTTACCTATAGGCGGAGCTGTACAATTAGGCGAAGATTTTGAAAGTGATGACCCTAACTCTTTTCGCAACAAACCTGTATGGCAAAGAATGATAGTGATTGTTGCCGGTGCTTTTATGAACCTGGTTATGGGATTAATTGTTTGTCTTATAAGTGTTTCTATTAGTGATAAAATAGCAACTACACAGGTTTCTGTTTTTTACGAAAACGCAACTTCTGCTGAAGAACTTATGATTGGTGATAAAATAGTTGAAGTAAATGATATGTCAATATGGACAACTATGGATATATCATATTGTTTTCAGAATTCAGTTGCAAAAGTCGGGGATGATGCAGACAGAGTCTATTTTGACATGGACGTAATCAGAGATGGGAAAAGAATATCTCTTACTAATGTGCCTTTTGCATTAAATCGTGACGAAAACAGAACTGCCGGTATAGTAATAGATTTTGCTGTTCAGCCTGTTGAAAAGAATTTTTTAACAGTTAATTCGGCTGCATTTCGCACTGCGCTCACACAAGGAAGGCTTATTTGGATAACACTTTTTGATTTATTAACAGGTACCTATGGAATTAATGACCTTTCGGGTCCTGTTGGTGTTGTTACAACAATGAGTGATGCTTATAAAGTAAGTTTTGACCAGTTTATTACGCTTGTGGCTTTTATTTCTATAAACATTGGTATTATGAATCTTCTTCCTATTCCTGCACTTGATGGTGCTAGATTTTTGTTTCTTCTTATAGAGGCAATTCGCAGAAAACCGATACCGGCAGAAAAAGAGGGAATAGTCCATTTTATCGGTTTTGCTGCACTTATGATTTTAATGCTTATAGTTACTTTTAATGATATCAGTCGTTTGTTTAGCGGTAATTAGCGGAGGAATAAATGAAAAAAATAGTTAAAACAGGAAATGTTAATTTAGGTGATGGAAAAGTATATATTCAATCAATGCTCAATCGCAGCGCTGACGATATAAAAGGCAGTGTTGAACAGGCAATTGCTCTTGAAAAGGCAGGTTGTGAAATAATTCGTGCTGCTATTCCAAAAATTGAAAATGTAGCTTTAATATCCGCATTAAAAGAAAATGTCAATATTCCTGTTGTAGCTGATATACACTTTGATTATAAAATTGCTCTTGAATCTGTGGCAGCAGGTGTTGATAAAATTCGAATTAATCCCGGTAATATCGGAAGTGATGATAGGGTACAAGCGGTGGCTAAAGCCTGTAAAAATCGCAATATTCCCATTAGAATCGGGGTTAATTCAGGTTCATTAGAAAAACGTGTGCTTGAAAAATACGGAGCGCTTGTTCCTATGGCCTTTGTGGAAAGTGCGCTATATCATGTTGAGTTGTTAAATAAGTTCGATTTTGATGATATTGTAATTTCGATAAAATCTTCTGATGTAAAAACTACAATAGAGTCTTATAGATTGTTAGCGGATAGGTGTAATTATCCTTTGCATTTGGGTGTTACAGAATCAGGCACTGAAAGAATGGGAATTATTAAATCATCTATAGGAATCGGTTCTTTGCTTTGTGATGGAATAGGTGACACAATTCGAGTATCTTTAACAGCAGACCCTATCAGGGAGATTTATGCAGCTCAGGATATTTTAAAAGCAGTCGGATTAAGCGGTGGCGTTAATATCGTTTCTTGTCCAACCTGCGGAAGAACAAAAATTGATTTAATTAGTCTTGCAAATAAGGTAGAAGAGGCAACAAGAAACATAGATAAAAATATAAAAATTGCAGTTATGGGTTGTGTAGTTAATGGACCCGGTGAGGCAAAAGAAGCTGATATAGGAGTTGCCGGTGGAAACGGCGAAGGATTGATTTTTAAAAAAGGTGAAATTATTAAAAAAGTTTCAGAGGAACATCTTTTAGAGGAGCTTTTAACCGAGATAGATAAGTTGTGATTGATTTTATAGAGAGGTATAAAGAATATGTCTAATTTGTTGAAAGATTTTTTTAAGACAATTGATTTTGATGGTTCGGTTGCTTACGGTGAAGTATTGTCTATTTTACATAAAAAGAAAACAAATTCTCTTATTTTTCAACTAGCATTGAAAGAACGTGTACCGTTTCAGGTATTAAATGACACGGCAGAAAAAATCCGCTGTTGTCTTAATTCAGGCGGTGTTAGTATATATCCTAAATATAATCCTAATCTTTTTTCAGCTGATGGTGTTTGGGATATTATCAACGTGTTGAGTAATGAAGGCGAGAATATCAACGGTTATTTTGAAGATGCAGATATTCGTGTTGATGGAGATAAGGTAGAAATTGAGCTTAAGCATATTGGCGCACAAATGCTGTTAGCTGATAATATAGATGGAAAAATCAAAAAATTTGCTAAAGGCTTTTTCGGACGCAATGTTAGTGTAAGTTTTTTAGGAAAAACTGAGTTTGATATTGAGCATTATGAAGAAAAATTGGCAGAGGAAATATCGTCATTGCCTCCGCCGCCACCCGCTCCGCCTCCTGCTCCTGCGGCATCAAATGAAAATCATTCCTATAATAATTACAATGGCGGAAAAACATCTCAGGACAAGCCTCAGCATAAGTCGTATACGCGCGATCCTGTTATACACGAACCGCCTCAGACTATGAAATTAATGTTTTCACATTCATCATTCAGAGATGAAGCTGAGTTGGTAATGGGTAAGCCTATAAATGACCCTCCTGTAGCTATTTCAGAGCTTGTTGCAGATTGTGATAATGTTACAATTTGGGGAGAGATTTTTGATAGAAATGAAAAACAGATAAAAGACGGAATGTATACCATCATAATGATTAGCATTACAGATAGAACATCTTCTCAAATTTTAAAAATATTTACTAAAACTGAAAAAGCAAATAGCTATGGTTTCTTTAAACCGGGTACATCTGTTCTTGTAAGTGGTAGCGCTAAATACGACAGTTTTGAAAAAGCCTTACTTTTAACACCTCACTCAGCTATGGTAGTTAAACCTATTTCAAAAGCTGATACTGCTGAAGTGAAAAGAGTTGAACTACATTTACATACCAATATGTCTGATATGGATGCTGTAACACCACCTTCTGATTTAGTTAATCAGGCATATAAATGGGGACATCAAGCTGTTGCAATTACAGATCACGGTAATGTTCAGGCATTCCCTGAAGTTATGGGTGCATGGGATAAAATAAAGAAAAGTGACCCTGATAGTAAATTTAAAGTTATTTATGGTATGGAAGCGTACTTTGTAAATGATGAAAGTTCTCTTGTTGAAGGTTGTACTGATTGTCTGGTTGATGATGAAATTATTGTTTTTGATTTAGAAACAACAGGACTAAGCGCTGCTGAGGAAAGAATTACTGAAATTGGTGCCGTAAAACTTCGTAATCTCGAGATAGTTGAAGAATTTCATTCATTTGTAGATCCCGAAAAGCACATTCCTGAAAAAATTACTCAGATAACAGGAATAGATGATTCTATGGTTGAAGGTGCGCCCTCAGAAAATGAGGCAATCACAAAATTTATTGAATTTTGTGGTAATTCGCCACTCATAGCTCATAACGCGAAATTTGATATGTCATTTGTCAGAGCTTGTTGTAATAGATGTAAAATTCCTTATAAACCCGATAGCTTAGACACACTCGCTCTTTGTAAAGCCGGTGTTCCAAATAAAAGTTCTTATTCTCTTGATTCAATGGCAAAGCATTTTAATTTAGGTGATTTTAATCACCATAGAGCTGTTGATGATGCACGTATGTTGGCTAATATTTTCATTAAACTTGTTGAAGAAATAAGAAAGGGAAGAGTAGTTGAAAAGTTAGGCGACCTTAATTCTCTTGGTGGCAATATTGATATAAAGAAAATGCCATATTTCCACCAAATTATTTTGGTAAAAAATAATACAGGATTAAAAAACCTTTATAGGTTAATTGGTCAGTCAAACTTAAGTTATTATTACAAGAAACCACGTATTCCTATGTCAGAGCTGAGAAATTACAGGGAAGGTCTAATTATAGGCAGTGCATGTGAAGCTGGAGAACTTTATCGTGCTATTTTGGAGGGTAAGCCTGAAGAAAAAATAGAAGAAATTGCCTCATTTTATGATTATCTTGAGATTCAGCCTATTGGTAATAATGGGTTCATGTTGCGTAATGGTACAGTTAGCTCTGAACTTGAACTGCAATCTATAAACCGCAGAATAGTTGAGCTGGGTGATAAGCTTGGAATACCTGTAGTTGCTACTTGTGATGTTCATTTTATGAGAGCAGAGGATAGTATTTTCCGTGAAATTTTACAGGCAGGACAAGGTTATAAGGACGCGTCCAATCAGCCGCCCCTTTATTTCAGAACTACTGATGAAATGCTGGAAGAGTTCACGTATCTTGGTCCTGAAAAAGCGTATGAAGTGGTTGTTGAAAACACAAACAAGATTGCTGATATGATAGAGCGCATACGCCCAATACCTAAGGGTACATTTACTCCATATCTTGAGGGTGCAGAGGAAGAATTGCAACGATTATGCTGGGATAGAGCCCATGATTGGTACGGTGATGATTTACCTGAGATAGTAGAAAAGCGATTAAGTAAAGAGCTTGACGCAATTATTAAATACGGTTTCTCGGTTCTTTATATGATTGCGCAGAAATTGGTTGCATTTTCAGAACAGAATGGTTATCTTGTAGGTTCTCGTGGTTCAGTAGGTTCATCTTTTGTTGCCATAATGTCAGGTATTTCTGAAGTTAATCCATTGCCGCCACACTATCGTTGTACAAAATGCCGTTACAATGAATTTATTGACGATGGTTCTGTAGGTTCAGGTTTTGATTTGCCGTCTAAAGCTTGTCCAAAATGTGGAACGGATATGTTCCGTGATGGTCACGATATTCCTTTTGAAACATTTCTTGGATTTAAAGGAGATAAGGCACCTGATATTGACCTTAATTTCTCAGGAGAAGTTCAGGGTAAGGTCCACAAATATACAGAAGACCTGTTCGGTTCTGACCATGTGTTTAAAGCAGGTACTATTTCTGCTGTACAAGAAAAAACAGCCGAAGGCTTTGTTAGAAAATATCTTCAGGAGAGAGGCTTATCGGTTAATAATGCAGAATTAAAGCGTTTATCATTGGGTTGTACAGGCGTTAAGAGAACAACCTCTCAGCATCCCGGTGGAATGGTTGTTGTACCAAATGATTATGATATTTATGATTTTTCAGCTGTACAAAGACCTGCAGATGATGCAACAAAAGATATTATTACAACTCACTTTGACTTCCATGCACTTCACGATACAATTCTGAAACTTGATGAGTTGGGTCATGATGTTCCTACACTTTATAAGCATCTCGAAGATATGACAGGAATTAAAATTGCAGATGTATCAACTTCTGATGAGAAGGTTTATAGTTTATTTACATCTCCGGAGGCTTTAGGAATTACTGAGAGTGAAACAGGTATAAAAGTTGGTACTTATGGTTTGCCGGAATTTGGTACATCTTTTGTAATCGGAATGTTGCTTGAATCAAAACCTAAGAATTTTTCCGATTTACTTCAGATTTCAGGCTTATCACATGGTACAGATGTATGGCTTGGTAATGCTCAAGAACTTATTGCTAACGGAACATGTACAATCAGTGAGGTAATAGGAACACGTGATAATATCATGGTTTATCTTATGCATAAGGGCGTTGACCCTAGTCTTGCATTCAAAATAATGGAAATCACACGTAAAGGTAATGCGAAAAAGTTATTTACTGATGAAATCTATCAGGCATTCAAAGACAATAACGTTCCTGAATGGTATGTTGAAAGCTGTAAAAAAATCAAGTATATGTTCCCTAAGGCTCATGCTGCAGCTTATGTAACGGGTGCTGTAAAGCTTGGATGGTATAAGATTTATTATCCATCACAATTTTATGCAGCTATTCTTACTAAGCATACTGAAAATATAGAAGTAAAAATCGCATTACAGGGTAAGGATTCTGTAAAGGCTCGTATGCAGCAGATTCAGGCAAATCCTGATGCAACACCTAAAGAGAAATCAACTTATGATGCATTTCTTCTTGTACACGAAATGCTCTGCAGAGGTATAAAATTCTTACCTGTGCATTACGAAAAATCTCATGCCACAAAGTATATGATTGAAGATGGTAATCTTCGTCTTCCTTTCCTTGCGGTAGAAGGTTGTGGTGAAAATGCCGCAAACAGTTTATATGAAACTATTCAGATGAAGAATTACATCAGTATCGAAGATATAAGATGTCAGTCAGGTTTAAACGGCTCAACAATGGATAAATTAGAAGAAATGGGTGTATTTGAAGGTTTACCTAAATCTGCTCAAA
>JAZUOE010000006.1:0-2435 GCA_045604505.1 Ruminiclostridium sp.
CTCTGTTAAAGTACCCATCTTTAAATTTCATGGTATTCTCCTCTTCAATTCAGCTAACTTTCCCATATTATTATACTTTTATATCAGCACTTTGTCAAATATCTAAAAATTCCTTTATTACAATTTGTAACCTTTCAGAAAAAACTGTAACCATATTGTAAATTTTGAAATATTGACTTTGAATTTTTAAGTGGTATAATTTAATTAGAAAAAAACATGGGGGTAATTATGAAAAAGAAAATATCTCTTGTTGTTGCAGCGCTTATATTTTTATCAAGTTGCGACACCAACATACCAACTGAAACAACCACAACTACCGAAACATCTGCAGTCACCACTGTTGAAACCACATCTGCTGCAACAACCACTACTTCGGCTGTTACCACCACAACAACTACTACAGCAAAGCAGCCTGAACCTGCTGAAAAACTGCCAACTATGGACGGCTCAACCTCTGCAATTCCTCTTGAGGCAGGACTAAAATCCGAACTATTAGGTATCCCCTATAATGAGGCTAAGGAGCTTGTAAAACATACTAAAACCCACGAATCATTTGAACGTTTGATAAACGGAGAGGTTGACATTATTTTCTCCGTGCCGATTTCTGAAGAGCAACAGAAAATGGCTGATGAAAAAGGGGTGGTTCTTAATGCTGTTCCTGTTGCAAAAGAGGGCTTTGTATTTGTCGTAAATGCAGACAATCCTGTTGATTCTCTTACAACACAGCAAATTAAGGATATTTACAGCGGCAAAATCACAAACTGGGCAGAGCTTGGCGGTAAGGATTTACCCATACTTGCATATCAGCGCAATACCGATTCAGGAAGTCAGAATTACATGACAGAATTTATGGGTGATACACCTCTTAAAAAACCTGAAAGTAAGTACGTGGCAGCGGGTATGGGCGGACTTATGGACGCAGTGGCTACATACGATAATTCTGAGTCTGCTATCGGTTATTCCGTATATTCTTATGCTGCTCAGATGTACGCAAACGCAAATAAGGTAAAGTTTATCGCCGTTGACGGAGTTGAACCAACAAAAGCAACTATGGCTGATGAAAGCTACCCTCTTTCAAGCTGCACTTACATAATTTATCCCGATACTGCTGACGAAAACACAGTAGAATTTGTAAACTGGGCAGTGTCAGACGAGGGACAGAATGCTGTACTTAAAAGCGGTTACCTTCCTGTAAACGGAATGGAAATTCCCGATAGCTACCTGCCTTATGACGCAGTGGGAACAGGCAAGGTTAAGCCCTCAGATTATACCCCTGACCCTGAATATAGTCAGGTCAGACTTTACTATGAAAGTGAAATACAACTTTCCGGCTACCTTTATAATGAGGATAACTATTACATGCTGGATTGCCTTACAGACACTAAATTACAGGACAAAATCAATGCAGATATACGTGAGGCAATGGACTCATTAAAGCCATATTATGATGATAAATACACCTTTAACGACGGTTGGTTCAGCCTCCCCTTAAAACTGACAGACGGCATTTCAATCTACGGCATCTGCCGCAACGGTTATCTTTCCATAGTGCTTGGCTACTGTGATTACGGAATAGAACGCTACAATGTTATGGATTACAGCTATGACCCAAGCTACAGCTACGATTATGCTATCTGCCTTAATTATGACTTGTTTACAGGAGAAAAAATAGAAAAGCTTTCTGACCTTTTCTATGAGGGTGTTGACTTTGTTCCTACATTAAACAATGCTGTTTCCGACTTTATCAGCAACGATTATGTACCCGCAATGAGAGCTAATCAGAAAATAGATTTTTCAGGTCTTTTGGGCGAACCTGAAGTGTTTACCATTGATAGAATATGTCTGCCTCAGGATAACGCTTATTTCTATGATTCACCCTATCTTATCTATACTTACGACGATAAAATATATGACCTTTCGGTTGTTGGTGAATACCGCGATATGTCAGAATTTTTCAAGGAAAACCGCGCACAGAACTTCAGACATAGTGAATGGAATAAAGACTATACTATTGAAAACGGGCTTTATATTCCTTATGTAAAAAGTTCGCGTTTCCATACCGATGAAGAAATCAAGGAACGCAATGAAATTTACTATAAAGCCTATACAAACGCTGCAGAAGTCTTTAAAACCGAATACGGACGTGATTTTTCTGCTGAAAATTGGCCGACACAATTAAGAATGGCAATATACGATAACGCCTACTCACTTACAACAGGATTTGTTGAACCTGATTTCACTGTATGGCTGGACGCAGAAACGCTTGAACCGCTTTCCATAAGTGATATACTGGGTGAAAACTGGACTGATTATGTAGAGGAAGATGTAAAAAATGCCACAGCGCATAGCATTATTTATTACAACAAAGATGATTCCTCTGAGGATTCTGACCTTTTAAATGTATATATTCTTTATGAAGTAGAAGAAAATATATG
>JAZUOE010000007.1:0-3865 GCA_045604505.1 Ruminiclostridium sp.
ATAAACCCCCATAATCGGTAAATAATAGATTTAAAGAAACGCACAGCGTTTCGACAAAAAATTACCGTGAAAGGAAATTAATATATGAAAGCAACGGGAATTGTCAGAAGAATTGACGATTTGGGAAGAGTAGTTATACCTAAAGAAATCAGAAGAACCATGCGAATCCGTGAAGGCGACCCACTTGAAATTTTCACTTCTCCTGACGGTGAGGTTATATTCAAGAAATATTCTCCTGTTGGCGAAATTACAGACATTGCCACACAGTATGCAGAGGTGTTAGCAAAAATCGGCGGCTGTCCTGCGGCAATTTGCGACCGTGACCATGTGATTGCCGCCTCAGGCATTCAGAAAAAGGAAATCCTCGAAAGACGTGTTTCAAGCTCACTTGAGGATTTAATCGAACAGCGTAAATCCCACGTTTACCGCTCTTTTGACGATAAGCGGCTCAACCCTATTGAGGGTGTGGATAAGTACGCTATCGCCTGTACACCTATTGTATCACAAGGTGATGTAAACGGCGCAGTTATGATGCTTTCTGCCAATGGGAATGAGTACGCTACCCCTGAGCAGTTGGCACTTGTTCAGGCGGCGGCAATGTATTTCGGCAAACAAATGGAAGAATAAACAACAGTCAAGGTGTTTCTTTGGCTAAAGGGCGGCAATTTCTTGTCGCCTTTTTTGTTTGCCAATTACAAGTGCATATATGTAACATTTTGTAACGTTACATTGTAACATTTTGTAACGCCCGTGTAACACCCTTGTAACATTTTTTGTAACGCTCATGTAACAGCTTGTAACACAAAATGTAACATAGATATAGAGATAGTGTTAGAGTAAGATATAGAGTTAGAGATAGAGTGTATAGTGCGCAAAAACGCAAAGCGTTTTTTCCGCTCACATTTTAAAATTTCTTTTCTATAATAATTTAAAATGTCATTGTATGTCATCAGAAAATATGGTATGCTGATAATGTGGAAAAAGGGCAGAGGGGATATAAAATTTTATAAAAAAACCACGTTACCCATAGATAACGTGGCTTTGTTTTTAAGAAACTGCAATAGCAGAAATATTTACAAGTGCTTTGTCATTAGCGTGAGGAACAATTTCAACCGTGTGCTTTCCTGTTTCAGCAAAGGAAATTACTTCTTCAGCCTCAACGTAGTTGCCCCAACCGCCTGTGAAGTCGCAGTTGATAGTTTTTACAACCTCACCGTCAACCTTAACATCAAACATTCCGCCTTTAGAAGTGAGCTTTGCGTAGAATACACCGATATTCTTTGCCTCAACCTCAAATTTGAGAGGGCTGACATCTGAGAATGTACCGTCATTTGAACGTGCAGACCATACACCGCCGAAGTTACCGAATACAGTTGTTTCTGTACTCCAACCTGTTGCGTCAGCAGGTGTTGTATTTTCGGGAGTGAGAATATCAGCGTTTTCGTACTTGTTGCTTGTAAAAGGCTTAGAGAAGTCGCTTTCGCTTTCTGCGTCAATTGTGTCAATATTATCAATTACGCCCTGCAGATAGGTTGTAATAAGCTCTGTAAGAACTCTGTGACCGGGAGTGTTGGGGTGGATATTATCATCTGAAATATCGTCCCATACAATATGCTTGTTGTTGATTACGTCAAGGATTGCCTCACGGTAAGAAATCATAGGAATATCGTAAGCAAGGCAGATGTCAGAGTGCTGTTCCTGGAAACTTGTACCGTCTTCCTGAGTCATGGCAATTGTAACAATTGCGGGAGCGGAATCATGTTTCCAAAGCTTATGGAGAAGGCTGTCGTAAGAGTTGATGTTTCTTTCAGTATGCTCGTGAGTGTCATTTACAGAGAAGTCAATGAAAACAAGGTCAGGGTCATAAGCAAGAACATCACGGTTTGCTCTGTGAATACCGATATAAGAGCCTGTAGCACCGATACCTGCACGGACATATTCAATTTCAGCGTCAGGGAACTGTGCCATAAGCCAATCAGTAGTAAGTCTTGCGTAGCAATGTGTATCTCCTGCGCTTGAGCCCTGAGTAATTGAACCGCCAAGATATGCTACAGTAATCTTTTCACCTGCCTGAGCCTTTTTAAACACCTTAGCAAGTCTGCCCTGATTACCCTTAATGTATGTAGAAAGAACCTTCATACGCTCAGTAATGCCGTTATCAATCACATATTCGCTGTCAGCAGGGATTTCAGCACCGCCGTAAAGTAAGGATTCCTTTTCAGCAGCCGCCTCTTTTTCAGCATCAGGACTAAGAGCGCCACAGTTAGGGCAATTCTTAACGTTGTTTATTTCACCGCATTCACACATCCACGCCTCAACTGTTTCTGCAGGGGCAACAGTTGTTTCTGCAGTTGTAGTAGTTTCTGCTGTATCTTCAGCAGGTGTATTTGTTTCATTTTTGTTGCAACCTGCCATTGTTAAAAGAACAGCAGCAGTGCAGAAAATTGATAAAAGTTTTTTCATAACCTTTTTCCTTTCATTTACTATAATCTATCTTAAATACTATAGCATTTTTTTAATTAAAAGTCAATATTTTTACCTTTACTATTGAAATTTTTAACTTAATATGTTATGATGAATTTAAGAAAATAACAATCAGGAGGCTAACATAATGGCTATTTTTACAGCAGACAACAGCGCCTTTTCCTATATGGGCAGAATTGATTTTTCCGACAAAACAGCACCCATGCTGATTTACGCAGGTAGCAATATCAGATGCCGTTTTACAGGTACATACCTTGATGTTACTATTGACAATATTTCTATGAGCGAATATTGTTCTTTCGGTGCAGTTATAGACGGTGTGCAATACAAAATTGACCTGAAAAACGAGGGCGGAGCGAAAACCTACAGAGTTGCTGAAAATTTGAGTAATGAAACTCACAGCCTTATTATTTTCAAAAGACAGGCTGCGGCTCATTACTTCCGCTTTATTTCTGTAGAAACAGACGGAGAAGTGCTGCCAAGTGAAGATAAATTTGATTTAAAGCTTGAGTACTACGGTGATAGTGTTTCTGCAGGTGAAGTAACAGAGGCAGTGTATTATGATGAGCATCAGGACCCCGAAAATCACAAGGGAATTTATGACAACAGCTATTTCAGTTACACATGGCTCACTGCACGTAAGCTGAACGCTGAATTTTACAACAATTCACAGGGTGGTCTTGCTCTTTTTGACAAGACAGGGTATTTTTACGACAAAGACCTTACAGGACTTGAAACAACCTACAATAAGCTAAGCTATGTGCCTTATGCGCCTATGGGAATGACAGAGTGGGATTTCAGCCGTTACACCCCCGACATTGTTGTTTTCGCAATCGGGCAGAATGACGCAAGTCCTGACCCGAAGGCAATTTTCGACAAGGCTTATGCAGAAAAGTGGAAGGCAAAGTACAAGGAAATTGTTCTTGAATTAAAGGAGCGTTACGGTGAGGTAAAATTTCTCCTTGTGACAACCGTACTTATGCATGACCCCCGTTGGGACGAGGTGCTTGACGAAATTAAAGAGGAATTAGGCGACTATGTATACCGCTACCGCTACCGCCGTAACGGTGCCGCAACACCCGGTCACCCCCGCATAACCGAGCAGAACGAAATGGCAATTGAATTATCACAGTTTATTAAGGAAAATATGCTTTAATAAAAAGCAATCCCCGTGATTAAATCACGGGGATAATTTATTATTCTTCGCTTTCGTCAGCCTTAGTTTCAGTTGTTTCTTCTGAAATTATTTCTTCAGCCTTTTCCTTAAGCTCTTCATCTTCAATCTTGCTGATTTCACCATTCATAAGCTTTTCAAAATCTTCACCATTGACCTTTTCATGTTCGAGAAGGTAGTTGGCAACAATATCAAGCTTATCACGGT
>JAZUOE010000008.1:0-5001 GCA_045604505.1 Ruminiclostridium sp.
AAGATAAAAAACCACTGCGGATTAACCGCAGCGGTTCTCTTTATAGCTTGTTAATTAAGAAAAGGGATTTTCTGTCTTGTACATCATACCCTTAGGCTGATTGAATGCAATATCTTCAACGCCGAGGAACTTGAATACTTCAAAGAGCAGCTTTCCGTAATGACCGAAAGCAACTGCACCGTGATGAGGATAACGTTTCTGAACTAAAACGTGACGGTAGAAACGTCCCATTTCCTTGATACCAAAAATACCGATACCACCGAAAGAACGTGTAGGAACATCAAGAACCTCACCTTCAGCTATGTAGGAGCGGAGAATTCCGTCGCTGTCACACTGTAAGCGGTAGAATGTAATATCACTTGCTGCAATATCACCCTCTAAGGTTCCGCGTGTGAAGTCAGGCTCACTACCTGCGGGTTCAAGTAAACGGTGCTGAATAAGCTGATACTTAACTGCACGACTTGCACACATCTTACATTCAGGAGTGTTACCGCAGTGGAATCCCATAAATGTATCTGTAAGAGTATAGTCATACTTGCCCTTGATGTCCTCATCATAAATGTACTGAGGAACAGAGTTGTTGATGTCAAGTAATGTAACTGCGTCGCCCGAGATACATGCACCGATGTATTCGCTGAGTGCGCCGTAAATGTCAACCTCGCAGGATACCGGAATACCGCGGCTTGCAAGACGGCTGTTTACATAGCAGGGTTCAAAACCAAACTGTGAGGGGAATGCGGGCCAACACTTGTTAGCAAATGCCACATACTTACGAGCGCCCTTGTGGTTTTCTGCCCAGTCAAGTAATGTAAGTTCAAACTGCGCCATACGTCTGTTAAGGTCAGCGTAGTAGCAACCCTCACCCATTTCCTTTGCCATATCAGCACATACTTCATCAATACGAGGGTCATTTTCATGTTCCTTGAAAGAAACGAGTAAGTCAAGTTCAGAGTTTTCTTCAATTTCAACGCCTAATTCATATAAGCCCTTGATAGGAGCATTACAAGCGAAGAAGTCCTGAGGACGAGGACCAAAGGTGATAATCTTTAAATTCTTAACACCGATGATAGCACGTGCAATCGGAACGAAATCAGCAATCATCTTAGCAATATCGTCAGCAGTACCAACAGGATATTCGGGAATATAGCCCTTTAAATGACGCATTCCAAGATTGTATGAGCAGTTAAGCATACCACAGTAAGCGTCGCCTCTGCCGTTAATCATGTCGCCATCGCCTTCAGCAGCAGCAACAAACATGCAAGGACCGTCAAAATTCTTAGCGATTAAAGTTTCAGGTGTTTCAGGACCGAAGTTACCGAGAAATACAACTAAAGCATTGCATTCTGCCTTCTTTACATCTTCAACAGCCTTAAGCATATCCTTTTCGTTTTCAACAGTAACAGGACATTCATAAATGCCCTCACCGTAAGCGGAAACGATAGCGCTGCGGCGCTTTTCAGATAATGCAATAGGGAAACAGTCACGGCTGACTGCTATAATACCAAGCTTTACAACAGGTAAATTGTTCATTGGGATAATCCTCCTTTATATTGAGCACAAACGCTCCTTAATCGTTTACATTGTACCATATTTCTCATAAATATGCAATAGCTTTAACGATATTTTTTATTCTTTGTGCAGATTGCCCAACTCAGCCGTCACTTTACCCAAATCACTATTATGTGCAGTTAAGACATACTGTAAATCCCATATCCTTTAACTGACTTATAACCTTTTCTTTCTCTGCAGAGGAAACCTCTTTTACAGCCGCAAGTGTGCATTTTTCTGCAAAAAAATTTTTACCTGCTGCCCTGATTTTTTCGGGGTAATTTATGTAACAAAGATTGCTGTCTACCCTTCCGCTTATTCCGTCAATTTCAGCCGTACCCCACTGCCACATTGTCTGACCGTAATCATATCGGGTTGTTTTATCGGGATTATCTGTCCATGCCGCCAACCATATATCGTACTTACCCACAATTGCAGCCTTTTCAACCCATTCCTCCAACCAGGAAGGATTTATGTAAACCGCAGGATAATAACCCATGCTGCTGACCTGATTACAGAATGCCTCTATCATATCTGTTCTGTCTGCCCTGCTGTAAACAGCATTGTTATAGAATTTGCTATGCTCCATATCGCAGAAAACCGGATAATTTATATAGCCCTTATATTCTTCCAGGCGGCTTATTGTCTGCTGCGCCTCTATAACGGCCTGTTCTGTATTTTCCGCCATTATATAGGTATAAACCCCGATGTCAAGTCCCGCCGCTATCGCACCCTTCATGTGACTATGAAACATTGTATCAGTCTTGCCGTAATAACCTGTACGGATTATTACGGCATCAATACCAGCTTTCTTTACCTTCTCAAAATCAACGCTCTGCTGTGCGTAGGAAATATCAATAACTTGAATTGCCATCGTTTTCCTCCTTAAGTGTAATTTCCGCTTTTTCCATGCGGAGTATAACCTTCATTGCGTCAAGAGCAATATCTACCCAGCGTGAAAATGTTTCAAAGCTGACGAAAACTGAAAACACAGGAAAACGCTCCATAAACATCTTATAAACTGTCATAAGCTTTTGCTGACCTGTGCCTGAACCTAAAAGATATTCTGCCTGTGTTGTTGCAAAAATAAGCCATTCCTTAACGGTGTTTGTTTCATCTCTCACCATTTTAATGACAAAAATAATCATAGCTGCCGCTAACATACAAAGTGCAATAATTTCATAAATCTCCATAATAATTTCCTTTCTCCGTTTTGTTTATTTCTTCTTTTTTAGTTGTTTACACCCTCAAAGTTCATCACTCCTTTCCGTGCTTTTATCATAGCACTAACAAGGAGTGACATTCAATGACGTATTCGGGACAAACGGTGACATCTTTTATCCAAGCGCTGTATCCAGTGCCATCATTACCAAAAATCCCGCCGCAAAAATCACCACATATAAATCATGGAATTTATCGCCTATAAGTTCAGGAACAAGTTCCTTTACAACAACATATATCATTGCCCCTGCCGCAAAACTCAGAAAAAAAGGCAGCAACGGCACAACAAACCCTGCCGCCGCAATTGTCACTAAGGCACCCGCTGCCTCTGCAAATCCCGACAGCACTCCATAGGTAAAAGACAGGGTTTTGCTTTTTCCTTTCGCTCTCAATGGCATTGAAATTATAGCGCCCTCAGGAAAATTCTGTATAGAAATACCCGTCACCAGCGCAAGTGCCGCTGATAGAGTAATATCTCCGGTTCCCGCCATAATTGCCGCATACACCGCCCCTGCCGCCATTCCTTCAGGTATATTATGAATAACCACTGCAAAAACCAGCATTGATGACTTACTTTCAGTTTCGCTCCGCTTTTTCAGGTTTTGTACCAACCTGTCAATGGCTATAAGTCCTGTTACACCTATGAAAAATCCGAATGCAACAGGCATAAACGCCAATCTGCCCATTTGTTCTGTACGGTCAAGAGCAGGTAAAATAAGGCTCCATACAGAGGCGGCTGTCATTATTCCTGCCGCAAATGCAGAAAAAACCTTTTTTACCGCCTCATTAAGCTCTCCCCTGAGAAAAAACACACAGGCGGACCCTGCCGCTGTTCCTATAAACGGTATCAGAACGGCTTGTAATACCTCATTCATAACCACCATTCCCCTTTATAAAATTTCACCGTTTATATTTTATTCACACAAATGGAAAATGGTTAAAAATATTATTGACTTTTCTAATTATAATTGCTATAATTTACTCAAAACTGAGGGGGTTGCTTATGGAGTATTATTTAAAAAGCTACTGGGATATTGTTTTAATTGATAAAAACGGTATTGTCTTTGAAAATGGAGGTAAAATTAATTTTGATGATTGTATAAACCAAAGATACGACAGCCCGACTTGTGTTGCAGAAAGAGATATTACCGCTGTCCCACCCTATTTTGAATTTTTCACTTCTGATAAGCCGACCCGCATTGTTTTTAATAAAAAAGGATTTTTCTCAAAAAACATAAACAAGAAAAATTTTATAAAATTTCAAATGCAGATTAATGATAAAGGTTATTCAACCTACGATTTAAGCTAATATTTCTAATATTCAATACGAAAGGAAAACGCAATGAAAATTCAGGAGCAAATCAACATTAAATCCTATAAAGCACAAGGTTTTATAGGCGATTATCAGCATTTAATCAAAAATACTGTTATCCCCTATCAGTACACTGTTCTTTGTGACGAGGCGAAAG
Source organism: Ruminiclostridium sp. (assembly GCA_045604505.1). Taxonomy (GTDB): domain Bacteria; phylum Bacillota; class Clostridia; order Oscillospirales; family Ruminococcaceae; genus Ruminiclostridium_E. The sequence goes on from JAZUOE010000008.1 coordinate 4,239, forward strand.
ACGCGGAAAAAAGTCATGTTGTACAAAATTTCATTAACGCCGCAAAAGCTATTAAAGGCGAAGATGTGGGCGACGGCTTTTACGGAATGGTTTTTCAGGACAGCGACGCTGCAAAATGGCTTGAGGCTGTAGCCTATTCCCTTTCTGTAATACCTGACAGTGAGCTGGAAAATACAGCAGATAAGCTTATAGACATAATCGCTGCCGCACAAGACGAGGACGGTTACCTCAATACATATTTTACGATAAAAGACAAGGATAAGCGCTGGACAAATCTTCTTGTGGGTCACGAATTATATTGTTCAGGGCATTTTATGGAGGCCGCCTGTGCCTACTATGAGGCAACAGGAAAAAGAAAGCTACTTGATGTAATGCTTAAAAATACACAGCATATCTATAACCACTTTATCACCGAAAAACACGAAGGTTTTCCGGGACACCCTGAGGTTGAATTAGCGTTAATGAAGATGTACCGTTGCACAGGTGATAAAATTTGTCTTGAACTTGCTGAATTTTTTATAAACACACGTGGCTGTGACCCTGATTTCTACAAGAAAGAAAAAGAAAAACGCAACTGGACCGTATGGGGCAACAACGCAGAGGACAATAATTATCAGCAAAGCGGTAAGCCTGTCAGAGAACAAACCGACGCAACAGGACATGCGGTACGTGCTGTTTATCTTTACACCGGCATGGCCGACCTTGCTGCAGAGCTTGGTGATGAAGAACTTTTTGCAGCTTGTCGCAGACTTTGGGATAACAT
>JAZUOE010000009.1:0-7881 GCA_045604505.1 Ruminiclostridium sp.
TATCTTGCATCTTTTGCAAGAATTAATAAGTACGGTTTTATTGAAACTCCTTACCGTAAGGTAGATAAGGCAACAGGCAGAGTACTTGACGATGTTGTTTATATGACACCCGACGTTGAAGACCTCTAAACTGTAGCACAGGCAAATGAACCTCTTGATGAAAACGGCTACTTTGTAAGACCTCGTGTTACAGCAAGACGCAGAGATGAAATCCTGGAAGTTTCACGTGATAGCGTTGACTTTATGGACGTATCTCCTAAGATGGTAGTTTCTGTTGCTACAGCTATGATTCCGTTCCTTGAAAACGACGACGCAAACCGTGCCCTTATGGGTGCGAACATGCAGCGTCAGGCAGTTCCGCTTATGGTTACAAATCAGCCTATCGTTGGTACAGGTATGGAATACAAGGCAGCTGTTGACTCAGGTGTTTGTGTTCTTGCTAAGGAAGACGGTGTTGTTTCTAAGGTTAGTGCAGACGAAATCGTTGTTAAGGACGAACTCGGACAGGATCATAAGTATAAGCTTATTAAGTTCAAGCGCTCCAACCAGGGCACATGCGTAAACCAGCGTCCTATTGTTTCAAAGGGTGACGTTGTTAAGAAGGGCATGGTTCTTGCTGATGGTCCCGCAACTTGTCAGGGTGAAATTTCACTTGGTAAGAATGCGCTTATTGGCTTTATGACTTGGGAAGGCTACAACTACGAGGACGCTGTTCTTATTAACGAAAAGTTAGTTTATAATGATGTTTACACATCTATCCATATTGAAGAATACGAGCTTGAATGCCGTGATACAAAGCTCGGACCGGAAGAAATCACAAGAGAAATTCCTAATTTAGGTGAAGATGCTCTTAAGGACCTTGATGAGCAGGGTATTATACGCATTGGTGCTGAAGTTCATTCAGGTGATATTCTTGTAGGTAAGGTTGCTCCTAAGGGCGAAACAGAGTTAACAGCAGAAGAACGTCTCCTCCGTGCAATATTCGGTGAAAAGGCAAGAGAAGTACGTGATAGCTCACTTCGTGTTCCTCACGGTGAAAGTGGTGTAATTGTTGACGTTAAGGTGTTTACAAGAGAAAACTGCGATGAGCTTTCTGCAGGTGTAAATAAGGTAGTTCGCTGCTATATTGCACAGAAGAGAAAGATTTCTGTCGGAGATAAGATGGCGGGTCGTCACGGTAACAAGGGTGTCGTTTCCCGTATCTTACATCAGGAAGATATGCCTTTCCTTCCCGATGGTACACCTCTCGATATCGTTCTTAACCCATTGGGCGTACCTTCACGTATGAACATCGGTCAGGTGCTTGAGGTTCACTTAGGCTATGCAGCTAAGGCTCTTGGCTGGAAGATTATGACACCTGTATTCGATGGTGCGCACGAAGAAGATATCAGAAAGTGCTTTGAGATGGCAGACGAGCAGCGTGTTAATTATCCTGACATGGATAGCGCAGCTATTGACTTCTCAAAAATTCCTATGACTCAGGATGCAAAAACACAGTTAACAGACGGACGTACAGGCGAAAAGTTTGATAGCCTTGTAACCGTTGGATATATGTATTATCTCAAACTTCACCATCTGGTAGATGATAAGATTCACGCTCGTTCTACAGGTCCTTACTCGCTGGTAACACAGCAGCCTCTCGGTGGTAAGGCACAGTTTGGTGGTCAGCGTTTCGGTGAAATGGAAGTATGGGCATTAGAGGCTTATGGCGCTGCATATACACTTCAGGAAATCCTCACTGTTAAGTCTGACGACGTTGTAGGACGTGTAAAGACTTATGAGGCAATTGTAAAGGGTGAAAATGTTCCTAAGCCAGGCGTTCCCGAATCCTTCAGAGTTCTTATCAAGGAACTTCAGTCATTAGGTCTTGATGTTAAGGTTCTTGACGAAAATAACGAAGAGATTGACCTTAAGCAGACATTTGATGATGATGATATGGGAACAGTCAGCCCTGACGAATTTGAATACGTTGCTGATGATGGAGAAATTAATTCTGCATACATTCCTGAGGAATTTGATGATTCATATTCTGAAGAAGAGGATGACGATTACGATGAAGATGAAGATGATTTCATCGGCGACATTCTCGATGATGATGACGAATAATTATCCGTTCACATGGTAGGTTTTACGGCAATCTGAACTTTATAAGAATTGAGGTTTGTGAAATTGGCATTTAACGTTTTTGAATCAATGAAAATCGGTCTTGCTTCACCCGAACAGATTCGTGAGTGGAGCTACGGCGTTGTAGAACGTCCCGAGACTATCAATTACAGAACACAAAAACCCGAACGCGATGGTTTATTCTGCGAACGCATTTTCGGACCACAGAAGGACTGGGAATGTTCTTGCGGTAAGTACAAGCGAATCCGTTTCAGAGGCAAAGTGTGTGAACGCTGCGGTGTTGAAGTTACACGCAACAAAGTAAGACGTGAAAGAATGGGACACATTGAACTTGCTGCTCCTGTTTCTCATATCTGGTATTTCAAGGGTACGCCTTCCCGTATCGGTCAGGTGCTTGATATATCTCCAAAGCGTCTTGAGGAAGTACTTTACTTTACAAAATATATCGTAACCGACCCCGGTAATACCGTTCTTACAAAGGGTCAGCTCCTCGCTGAAAAGGAATATGCTGACATGAGAGAACGTTATGATGACGCATTTAAGGCATCTATGGGTGCTGAGGCAATTAAGGAACTGCTCCTTGAAATTGACCTTGAAAAATTAACAGAAGAACTCAAGTCTGAACTTGCTACAACACAGCAGGTTCAGAAAAGAGTTAAGCTTTTAAAGCGTCTTGAGGTTATTGACGCATTCAGACAGAGCGGAAATCGTCCTGAATGGATGATTCTTGATGTAATTCCGGTAATTCCTCCGCATATTCGTCCTATGGTTCTTTTAGACGGCGGACGTTTTGCAACAAGTGACCTTAATGACCTTTACAGACGTGTTATCAACAGAAATAACCGTCTTAAGAAGATGCTTGAACTCAGAGCACCTGACATTATTATCAGAAATGAAAAGAGAATGCTCCAGGAGGCTGTTGACGCATTAATCGACAACGGCAGACACGGCAGACCTGTTACAGGTCCTTCAAACCGTCCTTTAAAGTCCCTTTCAGATATGTTAAAGGGTAAGCAGGGACGTTTCCGTCAGAACCTTTTAGGTAAGCGTGTTGACTACTCCGGACGTTCAGTTATCGTAGTAGGTCCTGACCTTAAGATGGACCAGTGTGGTCTTCCTAAGGAAATGGCAATCGAGCTTTTCAAGCCCTTCGTTATGAAGGAGCTTGTGGCTAGAGGTCTTTCAAACAATATTAAGAGTGCGAGAAAGCTGGTTGATAGAGCAACAGATGAGGTTTGGGACGTTCTTGAGGACGTTATTAAGGATCATTTCGTTCTCCTTAACCGTGCGCCAACTCTCCATAGATTAGGTATTCAGGCATTCTCTCCTGTACTTGTAGAAGGCCGTGCGCTTAAGCTCCACCCTCTTGTTTGTACCGCTTATAACGCTGACTTTGACGGCGACCAGATGGCTGTACACCTTCCTCTTTCTGAGGAGGCTCAGGCTGAGGCACGTAACCTTATGCTTGCAGCAAACAACCTTCTTAAGCCCTCTGATGGACGACCTGTTTCTGTTCCTACACAGGATATGATTTTAGGTTCTTACTATCTCACCATTTCTAAGGACGGTGAAATGGGTGAAGGCAAGGTTTTCCGTGACTTCAATGAGGCCCTCATGGCATATCAGGATGGCGTTATCTCCATTCATGCCGCAATTAAGGTAAGAGTTACAAAGGAAATCGGTGAAGAAAAGCTCCAGAGTATAATTGATACAACTGTCGGAAGAATTATCTTCAATGAGCATATTCCTCAGGATTTAGGATTTGTTGACAGAAGTATTCCCGAAAATGCACTTAAGCTTGAAATTGATTTCAAGGTTGGCAAGAAGGAATTAGGTAAGATTGTTGAAAAGTGTATCAAGGTTCACGGTACATCGACAACAGCTCAGGTCCTTGACAAGATAAAGGCACTTGGATTTAAGTATTCAACTAAGGCTGCGATTACAGTAGCTGTATGTGACGCTACAATTCCTCCTCAGAAGAAGGTTATTCTCCAGGAGGCAGAAAAGAAGATTCAGGAAATCAATGATTGCTTTGCAATGGGCTTTTCTAACAACGAAGGCCGTAAGAAGGACGTCGTTGCAGTTTGGCAGAAGGCTACTGATGATGTAACTGATGCTCTGAAGAGCGGACTTGATAAGTACAATCCTATCAACATGATGGCGGACTCCGGTGCCCGTGGTAGTATCGACCAGATTCGTCAGTTAGCAGGTATGCGTGGTCTTATCAACAATACATCAGGTGATATCATCGAAATTCCGATTCGTGCTAACTACCGTGAGGGTTTAAATATCATGGAATACTTTATTTCCTCTCGTGGTGCGCGTAAGGGTCTTGCAGATACAGCGCTTAGAACTGCTGACTCAGGTTATCTTACACGTCGTCTTGTTGATGTATCTCAGGAAGTTATTGTCCGCATGGAAGACTGCGGTACAACTGATGGTATTGAGGCATTTGAAATTGCTATCAAGGACGCATCAACAGGTAAGGATAAGGTAGTTGAAAGTCTGCAGGAACGTCTTGTGGGCAGATACCTTGCAGAAGATTTCTGCGATGAATACGGCAACGTTCTCGTTTCTAAGGATAAGCTTATGAACGAAAATGATGCAGCTAAGATTGTTTCTTCAAGAGTTGATGAAAACGGCAGAGCGATTGTTTCACAGGAAAAGCTTTCACTTGAACATGTTGACCAGCTTTATCCTATGGTTTCTAAGGTTAAAATCCGTTCGGCACTTACTTGCTGTGCTAAGCACGGTATCTGTGCTAAGTGTTACGGTTCTTCACTTGCAAATGGTGCACCTATTACAATAGGTGAGGCAGTTGGTATCATTGCTGCTCAGTCTATCGGTGAACCTGGTACCCAGCTTACAATGAGAACCTTCCATACCGGCGGTATTGCAGGTGGTGAAGATATTACAAGAGGTCTTCCTAGAGTTGATGAACTTTTCGAGGCACGTAAGCCTAAATCTGCTGCAATCATCTCTAAGATTTCCGGCAAAATCCGTTTTGAAAAGATTAAAAATACAAATCACGCAATTGTAACTGCTGAAGACGGTACTGAGGATTTCTATACTGTTCCATTCGGTTTTACTCTTGTTCCCGCTTTGGACGCTATGAAGGAAAAGGGCGAAACAGGTTATATCGAGGCTGGTGATCCTATCACGACAGGTTCCTTTAACCCTGAAGACGTTCTTCTCGTTAAGGGTGAACAGGCTGTTCAAAACTATATCATCATCGAAGTGCAGAAAGCATACCGTTCACAGGGTGTTGACATCAACGATAAGCATATTGAAGTTATCGTTCGTCAGATGATGAGAAAAGTTAAAATCAATGAGCCTGGTGATTCTTATCTCCTTCCCGGTTCAAGAATTGATAAGAACGATCTTGTGGGCATCATTGAAAGACTTGACGAAAGAAAGGCGCAGGGCGAGGATGTAACATATCCTACCTACTCACCTGTAATTCTTGGTATCACAAAGGCTGCACTTGCAACAAACAGTTTCCTCTCTGCAGCATCATTCCAGGAAACAACTAAAGTTCTTACAGAGGCAGCTATTCATGGTAAGATTGACCCACTGCTCGGTCTTAAGGAAAATGTTATTATCGGTAAGCTTATTCCTGCTGGTACAGGTCTTAACGATAATGAAGATGACCAATCAGATGAATCTGAAACAGCTGAAACTGATGCGGTTTGAGCAAAATAGACAAATCTGAGGTTTAAATTTCATAAAAAATGGCAAAAGGCACGAAATTTTTGGTAATAATCCAAAAATCTTGACTTTTGCCTTTTTTTTGTGTATAATATTGAATGTTGTGGGACAACTATGCCCACAGTAAAATTTTATTGGAGGTGAAATAATGCCAACCTTTAACCAGCTCGTAAGAAAGGGCAGAGAGGTATCCGAAAAGAAGTCAAAGGCTCCTGCACTCTTAAAGGGTCTTAACACTCTTAAGAAGACAACAACTGACGTACAGGCTCCTCAGAAGAGAGGTGTATGCACAGCTGTTCGTACTGCAACTCCTAAGAAGCCTAACTCCGCTATGAGAAAAGTAGCCAGAGTAAGACTTTCTAACGGTTATGAAGTTACTGCCTATATTCCCGGCATCGGACATAAGCTTCAGGAACACTCCGTTGTTCTTATCAGAGGCGGACGTGTTAAGGATTTACCTGGTGTACGTTATCATATCGTACGTGGTACACTCGACGCACAGGGTGTTGACGGAAGAATGCAGGGTAGATCTAAGTACGGTGCAAAGCGTCCGAAGGCTGGTGCAAAAAAAGCGTAAGTAACTTATAACTTAAGTTAAATCAACTGCCGCATTTGCGGGTATAATATATATACCTCTGAATGCACGGCGGGAGGTTTGGGGCTAAGCCCCGACGCTTTCGAGTACCGATGATTTTCATTTGTCGCAAAATGCGACGCAAAGTTTATGAAGGAGGGAAGTAAAGTGCCTAGAAGAGGTAACGTGCCTAAGCGTGATGTATTACCTGATCCGCTTTATAATTCGGAGCTTGTAACAAGACTCATCAACAACATCATGTTAGACGGTAAAAAGGGCGTAGCACAGAAGATTGTCTACGGCGCATTCGAAATTGTAGGTGAAAAGACCGGCAAGGAACCCCTTGAGGTTTTTGAAACAGCAATGGAAAACATTATGCCCCAGGTTGAGGTAAAGGCTCGCCGTGTGGGTGGTGCAACATATCAGGTTCCTATGGAAGTTCGTCCCGAAAGAAGAAGAACTTTAGGTCTGAGATGGATTACTGCATACAGCAGAGCAAGAAACGAAAAGACTATGAAGGAAAGACTCGCAAACGAGATCTTAGACGCTCTTAATGGTCAGGGTGGTTCTTGCAAGAAACGTGACGATACTCATAGAATGGCTGAAGCTAACAGAGCATTCGCACACTACAAGTGGTAATAGTTAAGGAGGAAATATGGCAAGAGAAGTATCTCTCGAAATGACCCGTAACATCGGTATTATGGCTCATATTGACGCTGGTAAGACAACAACTACTGAGCGTATCCTTTGCTATACAGGTGTAAACCATAAGATCGGTGAAACTCACGATGGTGCTTCCACAATGGACTGGATGGAACAGGAAGCAGAAAGAGGTATTACAATTACTTCTGCTGCTACAACAGCATTCTGGAAAAAGCACAGAATTAACATTATCGATACTCCTGGCCACGTTGACTTCACAGTTGAAGTTGAACGTTCCTTAAGAGTACTTGACGGTTCTGTAACAGTTTTATGCGCTAAGGGCGGTGTAGAACCCCAGTCTGAAACTGTATGGCGTCAGGCAGATAAGTATAAAGTACCGAGAATGGCATACGTTAATAAGATGGATATCATGGGTGCTGACTTCTACAATGTAGTTGGTATGATGAGAGACCGTTTAAAGGCAAATGCTGTTCCGATTCAGCTCCCTATCGGTGCTGAAAGCACATTCAGAGGAATTGTTGACCTCGTTGAAATGAACGCAGACATCTACTATGATGATCTCGGTAAGGATATGAGAGTTGAAGAAATTCCTGAAGATATGAAGGAAATCGCTGCTAAGTACAGAGAAGAGCTCCTCGAAGCTGTTTCTGAACAGGACGAAGAGATTATGGAAAAGTACCTTAACGGTGATGAAATTACAGTTGATGAAATCTAGAAGTGCATCAGAAAGGCAACTATTGCTAATGACATGGTTCCTGTAGTATGCGGTACTTCTTACAGAAACAAGGGTGTACAGAAGCCCCTTGATGCTG
>JAZUOE010000010.1:0-3155 GCA_045604505.1 Ruminiclostridium sp.
CGGCAGCCCCAAATACTTGTGAAAGTTACCCACTTCTTAAAAGTAGGGATTGCTGACAAAAGGACGACACACTGTGCCGTCCCTTCTTTTTATTCACCTAAGTACTTTTCAGGCACCTCATACCCTTGTTGTGCCAAAAGCTTAGCATAATTTTTATCCATAAGCCGCTTTTCTGATTGTTCAAGAACTTTTTTCTGCTTTTTCGCCTTTAACCCTGTTACTATCCTTATAAAATCAATAACACCCATAACTATCAACAGCAACCCTATAATTGCAATAAACACAAAGGAAAGGTGATAACTGCTGAAAAGCCTTTTTTCTCCAATGTGAATAAGTCCGAAAAGAACAGTGTCAATAATTCCCGCACCAATCATAAAGCCTGAATTCTTTACAGAAAGGGAGCCCGGTTCAAAACCCTCTACTGCCACCTCATGATACCTTTTGTCAAGATAAGTCTGACGGCATCTTTTACATTGCCTTACTGGACTGCCCTGATACCATTGTCTTTCCACATAGGCAAAACCTTCCCGGCCGCAATGAGGACATTTGCCATAGTATAAAGGTAATTTTTCATCAGCCATTTATTTCTTCCAACCTTTCACTAGCCTCTGCCCATTCGTCCGTTTGTGCGTCCAGTTCTTCCTGTAATTGTCCCAGCTTTTCTGAAAGCTGTGCAATTTTCTCATAATCTGCCGCTATTTCGGGAGAGGTCATTTCAGCGTTTATTGCCGCTATCTCATCTTCTAATTGAGAAATACGTTCTTCCGCACGGCTTATGCGGGTGTTGAGTTTTCTTATTTCGCTCTGCAGTTCTTTTCTGCGTAAATAATCAGTTTTGTTTGCGCTGTCGGAAACCTCTTTTTTCACTGCCGTCAGCTTTTGCTCTTCCGCCTCAGTAATGGTTTCTTCAATTTCTCTTGTTACTTCCTGCGCCCCTGTCGGAGTCAGCTTATAAACACGACTTGCCGTCTGCTGAATAAGGTAACGGTCATGAGAAATAATCAGGGTTGTTCCATCAAAACTCTCAATTGCCGATTCAAGCGCCTCTCTTGAGGTTATATCAAGGTGGTTCGTAGGTTCGTCAAGGAGTAGTAAATTGCAGCCGCTAAGCATTAATTTCAGAATAGCAACCCTAGCTTTCTCACCGCCGCTAAGAGTAGAAATTTTCTTAAAAACGTCCTCTCCGCTGAAAAGAAAACTGCCTAAAGCGGTACGCACCTCTGTCTGTGACATTTTCGGATAAGCGTCCCATATTTCGTCCATTACTGTCTTTTTATCAGAAAGACCTGTCATAAGTTGGTCATAATAGCCAACCTTAACACCGGGACCATAAGTAACACTGCCGCTGTCCCCTGCATACTCCTTTATGAGCATCTTGAAAAGTGTTGTCTTACCACAGCCGTTTGCTCCCATTATAAATACACGTTCTTTTTTGCGTACATCAATAGAAATATTTTCAAACAGCCTTTTTCCGTCAAAAGAAATACTAAGATTTTTTGCTGTAAGAATTTCTTCAGTAATAGGTTCATTACAGTGGAATTTAAATCTTAATTTTTTTGGTAAGCTCTGCGGCTTGATTAAGTCTTCCTCTAAGCGTTCAATCTGCTTTTCTTTACTTGCAATTGTAATATAGTTGTGCGCTTGGTTGAAACGTTTTTGCTGTTCGATAATTCCCTTTATACGGTTAATTTCTTCTAATTGATGCTCATAATGTTTCCAGGCAATTTCCAAATCTTCTTCTTTTTTCTTTCGATAAGCACTATATCCGCCCTTATATGCAGTAAGGCGTTTATTTTCCAACTCAAAAGTACGTGTTGTTACCTTATCAAGAAAATATCTGTCATGGGAAATTATAATGTAAGCGCCTTTATATTCAAGAAGAAATTTCTCTAGCCAACCCAGTGCCGCTAAATCAAGGTGGTTTGTAGGTTCGTCAAGTAGCAGAAGATTTGCCCCTGATAAAAGCAGCTTTGCTAACTGCACCTTTGCCTTTTCGCCACCACTTAAAACGGAAACCGGCTTTTCCTGTTCTTCCTGTGTAAAACCTAAACCAAGCAGACTGCTCATTGCCCTTGCACGGAATGTAAGGCCACCCTCTGCCTCAAACTTTTCCTGCAATCTCATCTGACGTTCAAGGCGCTCTTCATCTGTTTTACCGCTGTCTATCTCATTGTGTAGCTGCTCCAGTTCGCTTTCAAGCTTTATAAGGTGTTCAAAAACAGATAATACCTCATCATACATGCTTACAGAGCTATCACGTACCACGTGCTGTTCCATATAACCTAAAACGGTATCCTGAGATTTAACAAATTCACCGCCGTCGGTAAGCAGTTCCCCTCTCATCAGCTTAAAAAGGGTTGTTTTACCGCAGCCGTTTACACCAACAAGACCTATTTTATCAACTTTATCTACTTCAAAGGTAACATTCTTAAATAAAAGCTCTGCCCCGAAATATAATTCTATATCCTTTGCATTATATATAATCATCTCTGTTACGCCTCTCTTTGCGGGTATCTCTGTTAATTATACTATCGGGGGTGTTTTTTGTCAAGAACATAAAAACAGGGACAATTAAGCCCCTGTTTTTTAATTATTCAGATTTATTGTTGCCGAATAATCCCATAAACTGAGTTAAAAAAGCTGCATTTCCCTCGCTGTCAGACGGATTTTTTAAATTATTCGGATTACTCATAGCATTTTTAAGAATTTCTGCAATATTATTCTTGCTCTCTTCTGATACGTCATCAAAAATGCTCTGCTTGGTCTGCGTTTCTGCTGTATTTTTTAATCTTTTCTCCTGAAATTCAACATATCCTTGTGCGTCGTCCCTTATTTCCTTTTCAATTTCACTGTTTTCTGAAATTTCCTTTAAAAGCGATATGTATTCTTCCCTGTTAGAATTTCCGTTAATACAGCGGTTCAACATTAAAATTGTATGGATTGTAGGTCTTCTTTTTACGGATTCAACTAACTGTTCTTCATGGTCAGGAGAAAAATTTTCTATGTAACTTACTAACGGTCCGGGCATTCCCATATATTCAACAGGGTGTCTTTCCATAATCTGAAACAATTTGGGAAGTATTTCTATATCTGCTCCTGCTTGTTCTAATTGTTCAAATTTTTCTTCTGCATCATATTCAAAATAATCTGTTTCA
>JAZUOE010000011.1:0-13245 GCA_045604505.1 Ruminiclostridium sp.
CTGAATGACCTAAAAATCAAAAAAAGACTTGTATCTTCTATAGATAATACTGTAAAATATCTCTATGAGCTTTCTGACGGAGAGCGGCTTGAAACAGTGCTTATGAGCTATGAGCATGGCAACAGCCTTTGTATCTCTACTCAGGTCGGCTGTAAAATGGGCTGCAGCTTTTGTGCCTCAACTAAGGCAGGGTTTGTGCGAAATCTGACCCCTGCGGAAATGCTGCTGCAGATTTATGAAACCGAACGTGACAGCGGCAGAATTGTGGAAAGTCTGGTGCTTATGGGCATTGGCGAACCGCTGGATAACTATGATAATGTTATAAAATTCTTACGGCTTTTGTCCTCGCCTGAGGGGAAAAACCTTAGCTTACGGCATGTTTCTCTTTCAACCTGCGGTCTTGTGGACAAGATAAATGAGTTGGCAGAGCTTAAGCTGGGACTTACCCTGTCCCTTTCTCTTCACGCTCCTACCGATGAAAAGCGCAGCGCTATAATGCCGGTAAACAAGCGGTACGGCGTTAGGGAAGTAATTGCCGCTTGTAAGAATTATTTTGACAAGACAGGCAGAAGAATAAGCTTTGAATTTTCCTTAATTGCAGGGGTAAATGACAACCGTGAAACGGCTATGGAACTTATAAAACTGCTGAAACCCCTGTCCCCCTGTCATGTAAATCTCATACCTGTAAACGAGATACGGGAAGGGGATTTTAAGAAAAGTCCTAACGTAAAGAGCTTTCAGAAAGCACTGCAGGAAGGCGGACTTAATGCTACGGTAAGACGTACTTTAGGTGCAGATATAAGTGCAGCTTGTGGACAGCTCAGGAGAGATAATATTTAACTTAAATGTTACAGAATGTAACATTTTCTGAAATTTGTAACTATTCTGTAATAAAAAAACAGTTGATTTGTAACCTTTATTGAGGTATAATTTTATATTGACGGAGATTTTTATCCGTGCCCTATTGAAAGGGGGATTTTATTTGAAATGCTTTTGTAAAACCGATATCGGTCTTGTAAGAAGTGAAAATCAGGACAGAGTATGGGCTAGTCTTTTAGAGGACGGCGCATCTGCGGTTATTCTCTGCGACGGTATGGGCGGCGAGAATGCCGGTAGCGTTGCCAGTCAGATGACCATTGATTTTATGTCCGAGAGAATTTTAAAAGGCTTTCGTGCCGATATAAGCAGAAATTACATAAGAAATCTGCTCATAACCTCTGTTACCGCAGCAAACAGCCTTGTCTTCGATAAGGCGTCAACTGAAATGGACAAGTCGGGTATGGGTACTACCTGCGTTGCGGCTATTATCTACAATAACCGTGCCTACATCATAAATGTCGGAGACAGCAGAGCGTATCAGATTTATGACGATTGTATGCAGCAGATTACTAGGGACCATACCTATGTAAGACGCTTGGTTGAGCGCGGCGAGATTACCGAAGAGGAAAGCCGTGTACACCCCGACAGAAACAGAATTACAAGAGCAGTCGGCGCAGAAAGCACTATTACCCCCGATTACTTTGAAATTGACTTAGATGAAGGAAATATCCTTTTATTCTGCTCAGACGGACTTCATTCCTATGGCGAGGACGAGGATATTGCCGAAATTATTGTGAACAATCCTATCGGAAAAACCTGTGACCTGCTGGTTGACTATGCCCTTTCAAACGGGGGCAGGGATAACGTTTCCGTAGCGGTTGTCCTTGTGTAGAAAAGAGATACGTAAAACTGAAAGGAAGTTTTTATGGATAAAAATATAGGCAAAAAGCTGGACGGCAGATATGAGCTGTTAGAGCTTATCGGCGTCGGCGGAATGGCGGATATATACAAGGCTAAGGACGTTACTGAGGACAGAATTGTTGCGGTAAAAATACTTAAAAATGAGTTTGCGGCAAGTGAGGATTTTCTCCGCCGTTTCCGTAATGAGTCAAAGGCTATCGCCCTGCTTTCTCACCCTAATATTGTAAAAATTTATGATGTGGGATTTACTGAAAAAATTCAGTACATCGTAATGGAATATATCGACGGTATAACACTTACTGAATATATCGAGCGTCAGGGCGTACTTAAATGGCGTGACGCAATCCACTTTACAGCGCAGATTTTACGTGCCCTGCAACATGCACATGACAGAGGTATCGTTCACCGTGACGTAAAGTCGCAGAATGTAATGCTTTTGTCTGACGGTCAGATAAAGGTCATGGACTTTGGTATTGCACGTTTTAACCGTGAAACAGACAAAACTATTTCCGAAAAGGCTATCGGGTCTGTTCACTACATAAGCCCTGAACAGGCCAGAGGTGAGGTTACAGACGAAAAGAGTGATATTTATTCCGTCGGCGTAATGCTTTATGAAATGCTGACAGGCGAAAAGCCTTTTGACGGTGAAAACCCTGTTTCTATCGCACTTAAGCACATGCAGACAGACGCAAAGCGTATCACCGAAATCAACAATACTATTCCCGAAGGTCTTGAGGAAATCACTATCAAGGCAATGCAGAAGGAACCTTCAAAACGCTATCAGACAGCGGGAGAAATGATAAAGGACATCGAGGAGTTCAAAAAGAACCCTAGTATTGTTTTTGAATACAAGTATTTTTCAACAGACGGCTCTACCAAGTATTTCGATAAGGTAACACCTGAACAGCCTAAGGCAGTGAGCAAGAAAAAGGTGCCTCTTGTTGAGGATAACGAGTTTGATGATGACGACGAGGAATATGAGGACGACGACGTTTATTATGACGAGGACGACGAGGATTATTACCGCCGCCGCCGTCGTTCACCCATACTCCCTATACTTTTCGCTTTGGCAACCGCCTTTGTAATAATGACAGCATGGCTTATCCATACTATAGTTACTGAAAACTTTGAGGTAATCGAAAGTCAGAGCGGTGAAGAAGTAAAAATGCCCTCTCTTGTCAATATGACATGGGACGAGGTACTTGCACAATACAACGACTACAACCTTATTCCTGTAACTCAGTATTCGTCTGAATATGAGAAGAATGTGGTAATGGAACAGAGCGTTATGCCCGGCAGAACAATCAGAAAAAATCAGGAAGTTGAGGTTGTCGTAAGTAACGGTCCTAAGCTTGTGGAAATTGACGACTACTCAAACAAGTATATTGAGGACGTTATTATAATGCTTGAAAAACAGGACCTTGACTATCAGATTTTAAGAGCAGAGGACGAAGAGGTTGCTCAGGACTATGTTATCAAGACTGACCCACCTGCACGTGAATTTGTTGAAGTTGGTACAACCGTAACCTGTTATGTCAGCTTAGGTCAGAGCAATGAGTCTACAGCAGTGCCTAACATGGTAAAGCTCTCTCTTGCAAGTGCTCAAGCAAGAGCAGAGGAATATGATATTCTCCTTACTATTATATATGAACCAAGCACGGAAATTGAGGAAGGTCACGTTATTCGTCAGAATATTGAGCCAACCACCCTTGTTGAAAAGAACTCTATGGTTGAAATCGTAGTCAGCAACGGTGCAGAGGCAGTGCGTGAGTCTAAAATCAGCATTTCCGTCAAGGGTAGTCCTCAGGGTGAATTTATCTTCAAATACTATATTGACGGTACTCTGCAGGAAGATATGACAGAAACTAAGGACATGAGCCTTACAGATAAGATTGAGTGGGAATTTGCAAACAGCGGTATCCACGATTACGCAATCCGTGTTGTTTCTGTAGATACAGGGGCAGAGGGCTTACTGTTCAACATGGAAGTTGACTTTACTCAGGACCCGCCCACAAAGGACCACCACGATACCTTCAATTCTAAGGTGTTCAAACAGCTTTACAACGCAGAGCCTGTTACAGATAACAGCGACAGTGAGTGGCAGAACGGCGGTGTTCCGCCTGTTGACGCAGACCTTGAGCCTGAGCCCGGCGAGTGGGACGATGTAATCACTAACCCTGAGCCTGACGCTACAGACGAACAGGCACAGCTTGACGAAAATCCTGAGGAGAACGCAGTAACAGAATAATGGATTTAAAAGGAAGAATAATAAAGTCAGTCGGCGGTATCTACGAGGTAGAAACCGCTGACGGCAATTTTAGCTGTAAAGCAAGGGGAATTTTCAGAAACAAGGGCGTTTCACCCTATACAGGGGACCTTGTGCGTGTTACAGCAGAGGAAAATGCCGAGCCTCTTATTGTGGAAATCTACGAGCGGAAAAATGAAATAGTCCGTCCGCCTATGGCTAATCTTGACGCAGTTTTACTGGTGATTTCAGCTTGTGAGCCTTACCCTAACGCTTATGTTATTGATAAGCTTATGGCAGTGTTTGAGAGCAAGGGCATTGAAACCGTGCCGGTGTTTACAAAACAGGATAAGGTCAATTCAGATGAGCTTATTGATGTGTATGAAAAGCTGGGCTACCGCTGTTTTCGTGTGGATAATACCACCGGGCAGGGTGCTGACGAGATAAAAGAATATATAAACGGCAAAATCGTTGCCCTCATCGGAAATTCAGGGGTGGGTAAGTCAAGCCTTATTAACTGCATTTTCCCTGAACTTGCCCGTGCTACAGGTGAAATAAGCAAAAAGCTGGGCAGAGGCAGACATACAACCCGTGAGGTTACTCTTTATCCCTTCGGCGAGGGGTATATTGCAGATACACCCGGTTTTTCTACCGTTGAGGTGAACAGGTATATTGATATTCCAAAAGAAGAGCTTAAGTATTGTTTCAGAGAAATGGCTCAGGCAGAATGCCGTTTTAACAACTGCGTTCATCTGAAAGAGGCAGGTTGCTCTGTAAGAGAGCAGTTTGAAAAGGGCGAAATTGCAAAAAGCCGGTATGAAAGCTATGAGAGAATGTATGGTGAGCTGTCAGCGGCGGAGAGATATTGATGGTGAATGATTAAGGTGTCACTGAACGATGATTTTAAAAATTATGGCTGTGCTGTAAAATTTAAATCTGTCACGAAGTGGCATCACAATCATTCATTCTTCGTCATTTATCATTAATCATTAATTTATCAGTTCTTCACTTTTTTGTCACAAATATAGTTTAGAATAAAAGCATGACAGATAACTAACAATACATAAAATATATTTTTTTGAAAGGCGGGTTTGTTTTGGAAAATTATAACAATTATCAGTTTACAACCGAGCCACCCAAAAAGAAAAAAGGTAAGCTCGGTACAGTGATTGCCTCTGCTTTAGCGATTGCTGTTATCGGCGGTGCGTCAGGTTTTGGCGGCGCATATTTAGCATCATCTTCAGCCTCTGATATTGGTATTATCGGTGGTGCTGACGGTCCTACAGTGGTTATACAGGGCGAAGAAGTAAAGGCTCCTGACGGGTCAGGTGATGTAGCAGGGGCGTTAAGCGCTCTTAATTCATCAGGCAGCAGTGCGGCAGAAAAAGTACACCCTTATGACGTAGAGGCTACAGGTGTAAACGGTCAGTACACAACGACAGAGCTTTATGAGGCAGTCAATGATACAGTAGTGCTTATCAAGGTTTATACAACACAGAATTATGACGACTACTACAGCTACTATGACTACTACTTCGGCTACGGTGAAAAGCCTGAGGAAAAGGAAGAGGATAAAGAGCCTGTATTTTCAGGCTACGGCAGTGGGGTTGTCTTTACAGAGGACGGTTATATCCTCACAAATGACCACGTTGTTGACGGTGCAGAGAAGATTGTGGTTGTGGTAAATGACTATAGTGACCCTAATCTCACTCACGAATATGAGGCTACCGTTATCGGCTCTGACCCCTCTACAGATATTGCAGTTATTAAGATTGACCGCAAGGAAGAATTTGTTTTTGCAAAAATCGGCGACAGCGACACCCTTAAGGTAGGTCAGGACGTTTGCGCAATCGGTAACCCCGGCGTTACAGGCGACGTAATGTTTGAACATACCATGACAAAGGGTATCATTTCAGGTCTTAACAGAGTCAGCCTTTCAGAGGGCTACAGCTTAAGCCTTATTCAGACTGATACCGCTATCAACAGCGGTAATTCAGGCGGCGGTCTTTTCGATATGTACGGTAACGTTATCGGTGTTGTAAACTCCAAAATCGTTACTGACACTTACGAAGGTATCGGTTTCGCCCTCACTATCAATGAGGCTAAGCCTATTATGGAAGACCTGCTTAACTACGGTTATGTAAAGAGCCGTCCTGTGCTTGGTACCACTACGGTTGAGCTTAATGAATACAGAGCAGAGCTTTACGGCGTGAGAATGTCAAAGGGTCTTTTGGTTGTTGAAATCAGTCAGAATGCCGCCGTGTCCAAGAGCAATCTCCGTATTTCTGACGTAATTACAAAAATTAACGGCACTAACGTTGAAACAGTGGCAGATGTACAGACTATTATCTCCAAAATGAAGGCGGGAGATAAGGTAACCGCTACGGTTGCACGTGCAAATTCAATGGGTGAGCTGGAAAGTATTGATGTTGAAATTGAGCTTTCCGAAAGCACTCAATAAAAAACGCTAACGAGATTTTCCCCTATAAAACAAAGTGGCGGCGGCAGACATTAATTTGTCTGTCGTTGCTGCTTTTTTACTTGATTTTTACAGGAGAATGTTATATAATGGTTGTATTAACTGAAAGGAATGATTAAAATGGATATAAAAACTCTTGTACTTTCACCCTTAAGTACTAACTGCTACCTGGTTAAGACAGGAGAGGGCAGAGGGGTTGTTATTGACCCCGCAGATGAGGGTGAGAAAATCCTTGAAAAGGCAGCGGATATGGGGATTGAGATAAAGAAAATTCTGCTGACTCACGGACATTTTGACCATACAGGTGCTGTAAATATCATCAAGGCAAACACAAAGGCAGAGGTTTACATTCACGAAAAGGACGAATGTATGCTTTCCGACGGCGATAAGGCTTTAGCTTATTTCTGCCCCGAAATTCCCTTTGAACACAAGACCGCTGATGTGCTTGTAAAGGATAATGACACCATTACAGACGGTGATGTTACCTTTAAAGTCATGTATACTCCCGGACATTCAGCAGGTAGCGTTTGCTACGTAATCGAGAGCATTGAGGAAACTAATATCATGTTTGCCGGAGATACCATTTTCAGGGATTCTATCGGCAGATGTGACGGATATTCAGGGGATTTTATTGTTCAGAAGGAAACTTTGGAAAAGCTGAAAAATCTTACTGAGGACTACATTATTTACAGTGGACACGGCCCCTCTACAACACTGAAAACAGAGAAAATGTTTAATCCTTTTATTTCATAAAAAGGTATTGCTTTTTTTGTTCAGTTGTGTTATAATTAAGAAAAATATGCAAGGCTATGCCTTTTAAGAAAGGAAAATTTGTTATGAAGCACATCAAGACTATCAACAAGGCTAATTTAAAGGAAACTGCTGCTAAGGGCGGCTGCGGAAAGTGTCAGACTTCTTGTCAGTCTGCTTGTAAGACTTCCTGCACAATCGCTAATCAGCAGTGTGAGGCTAACAAGTAAGCTGTTGTTTCTGAAATATGGGCGGCAATGTGCCGCCTTTTATTTTGCTGACGCAAAAAGGAGTTTTTATGAACGCTACTATACATAGATTTAAACAGGGTGACCTCTACATTGTTCTTGACGTAAACAGCGGCGGAGTGCATGTAGTGGATAAGATTGTTTATGACCTTATAGGTCTTCTTAATCCGCCGTTAAGTGAGGAAATGCCCTCTGAAATTACAAAAATACTCAGCAGCTATCCCGAAGATGAGCTGAAAGAATGCTACAGTGAGATTTATTCTCTTTACATGGACAAAATCCTTTTCAGTACCGATGAATACCGTCAGTACGCGGAAATGTCCATTAAAGCACCTATCAAGGCTATGTGTCTGCACGTTTCACATGACTGTAATCTGCGCTGTAAGTACTGTTTTGCGGAAACAGGCGATTTCGGTACAGGCAGAAAGATTATGACCCCCGAAACAGGCAGAAAGGCTATTGATTTCCTCATCGAAAAGTCCGTTGGCAGACAAAATCTTGAACTGGACTTTTTCGGCGGTGAGCCTCTTATGGCTTGGGAAACAGTAAAGGCTACTGTGGATTACGCAAGAAGTGTTGAAAAGCAGCACGGAAAGAATTTCCGCTTTACTATCACCACAAACGGTATGCTCCTTGATGACGAAAAGATTGAATATATCAACCGTGAAATGTCAAACTGCGTCCTTTCCCTTGACGGCAGAAAGGAAGTCAACGATAACATTCGTATCACTCCTAACAACAAGGGCTGCTACGATATTATCATGCCTAAGTACAAAAAGCTGGTTGAGGGCAGAGTAAATGAGGGCAGGACAGACTACTACGTCAGAGGCACATTTACAAAGCACAACCTTGATTTCGTCAACGACGTACTTCACATTGCAGAGCAGGGCTTTTATCAGCTTTCTGTAGAGCCTGTGACTGCACCTGAGGAAATGGATTACGCAATCACTGAAAAGGATTTACCTGTAATTTTCAAGGAATATGACCGTCTTTATGACATTATGGCAAAATCCGTTGAGGAAACAGGCAAAAAGCCCTTTAATTTCTTCCACTTTATGATTGATTTACAGCAGGGCCCTTGCGCTATCAAGCGTCTGAGAGGCTGTGGCTGTGGCAACGAATATGTTGCGGTAACACCTGACGGTGACGTTTATCCCTGTCATCAGTTTGTGGGCATTGACGAATGGAAAATGGGTACAATTGATGACGGCGTTATGAATGAGGATATTGCCAACTACTTTGCAAAAACTCATATCTACAGCAAAGAGGGCTGCTCAGAATGCTGGGCAAGGTTTTACTGCTCCGGCGGTTGTAACGCAACCTCATTTATCTACGACGGTGATGTGAGAAAGCCTAATAAGTTACAGTGTGAGCTTATGAGAAAGCGTATAGAATGTGGTATTGCTCTGAGTGTTAAAATGAGGGGCGATGAATAAAAAAAGGGGCATTTTGCCCCTTTTTCTTGTTTTGATGAAGGGTTTTGGTATACCAAATGACAACCGTTTGTCAACCACTTGTCAACCATTTGTATCCAAAATGGAAACCATTTGTATACCAAATGGATACACAGGTTAGGTTAGGATAGGTTAGGATAGGATAGGTTAGGTTAGGTTAGGATAGGTTAGATTAGATTAGGTTAGCATAGGTTAGAGTGGGCGCACACGCATTTGCATCTTGACGTTTCTTTTTAATTATGCTATTATTAGACTTGACAAAACTGAAAGTGAGGGACGGTATGCGACTTACAGTTACAAATGAACAGATGAAGAAGGCAGAGATGAATGCCGACGCACAGGGCGTACCCTTTCTTCAGCTTATGAAAAATGCCGGTGAGGTTTGCTTTAACCGTATAGACAGTATTACAGGCGGCGTAAAGGATAAAAACGTTGTTGTCCTTGCAGGTAGAGGGAATAACGGCGGTGACGGTATTGTTATTACCGACTTTATGCTAGAGGCAGGTGCAAACGCTATCCTTGTATTTGCACAGGATTTGCCTAAAACAGAAACCGCACGGCTTTGCTACTCCATTTACGAAACAGGTCTTAATACCTGTATTTATGCTCATCAGAAGGAAAATGTCAAAAAAGTCCTGGAAAACAGTGATATTGTTGTTGATTGCGTATTTGGTACAGGTTTTCACGGTGAGCTGGAAGATAGTCTGAGAGATTTATTTGCATTTATAGAAGAAAGCTGTCCGGCAGTAAAGTTTTCTGTTGATGTGCCAAGCGGCTGTAACAGTGATACAGGTGAGATTGCAAAGGACGCTTTCAAGCCTGACTTCACCATAACCTTAGCGGCAGTAAAGAAGGGACTTTATTCACACCCCTGTTTTGAACACTGCGGGGTGCTGCTTTTAGCGGATATAGGTATCCCACAAAGCTGTTTTGAAAGCTGTGAGGCAGTGCTTTCAGAGGATATATTAAAAGAATTTCTGCCTAAACGTCTGCCTGTTTCTCATAAGGGCAGTTACGGTAAGCTGCTGAATATTGCAGGTAGCGGCAGATATACAGGTGCGGCGCTGTTATCTACAGACGCGGCACTGAAAATGGGGGTAGGGCTTTGCACTCTGGCAACACCTATGAGGGTTGTAAACGCTATAGCTTGTGCAGTGCCTGAAACCACATATTTGCCCCTTTCTCACGACATAGACGGCTTTATTGACCGTGAAGGAGCGGAGCAGGTGCGTTTCTTTCTTCGTGACAACTCCTTTTCCGCAATTGCTGTCGGCTGCGGTCTGGGAAAGTCGGAGCTTGTGGCGGATATAATAGAATATGCGATAAAAAATGCGGATTGTCCCATAATTATTGACGCAGATGGTCTTAATTCCATTTCAGAGAATATAAATATTCTGAAGGAAAATAAGAAAGGCGTTATTGTTACGCCACACCCTGCCGAATTTTCAAGGCTGACAGGGAAAACTGTTGATGAAATACAGGCTGACCGTATTACAGCCGCAAAGGATTTTGCTAAGGAATATAACGCAGTAACCGTTTTAAAAGGAGCAAACACTGTGATTGCCGCACCGACAGGCGAAACCTTTATTAACACTACAGGTAATGCCGGACTTTCAAAGGGCGGCAGCGGAGATGTGCTGACAGGGGTTATAGGCGCTTTGGTTGCACAGGGCGTCAGCTTGTTTTACGGAGCAGCCTTAGGCGTGTATCTTCACGGACAGGCGGCGGACAGACTTGCGGCTGACCGACAGCTTTTCGGCATTATGCCCCGTGACCTTGCTACCGAAATCGGCAGAAAAATCAGTGAAGAATAATAAAAAGTGCCTTTCTTTTTCCGAAATTCAAAAAGGAGAAAAGATATGAGGCACTTTATTTTTTTAGGAGCAATGGCTGGTGTTTTAGCCCTTTCAGGCTGCGGAGCAGTAAATATGGTTAAGCCCGATATGGACAAATGCTTTTCTGCACAGGCGGAAATTCGTGTTGGCGGTGAAACAATAAAGGGGGAAATCTCACGCACTGCCAAATACTGCTGGGAAATGACAGTGAGTGAGCCTTTTGCACTGGAAGGGCTTATAATTACAGCAGACAAAGAGGGGACTACCCTTTCTATGTGCGGGTTTGAGAGCAATGGAGATGTTTCAGATGAGGCAGTAACGGTGCTGAGGCTTATTATGGACGCTTATGAGGGAGCAGTTAAGGGGGAATGCGACTTTTCGGAGAGTTGTTTTGTCGGTACCAACCAAAACGGCGGTTATCAGCTTACCGTCAGCAGTGAAAATCAACCCGATACTTTGAAAATCAGCGAAAAGGGGGTTGCCGTAAAGCTGACGGAGTGGGAGGAGATTGTTTTTGAAGAAGAGCTGATAATTGATGAATGATGAATAGTGAATAATGAATGATTGTGGTGCGACTTCGTCGTGATTTAAAAAAATATAAATCGGCGTAGCCGATACCAAAATCATTCATCATTAATCCTTAATCATTCATTTAAAAGATGTCACCCTTTGTCATCATTATGACATTGTTTGTCCTATAGATACGTGATAAGATGTAAACTGTAAGATTGAGAACACAAGTGAGCGGTGTTTTTGAGATTACAGTTTATTTTTTTCAGAAAGGAAGAACAGAATGGAAGAAAACAGAAATGTTCCCGCCGAAGAACAGACAGCCGAAGTAAAGGAAGAGCTTTTCACTAAGGCACAGGTTGATGAACTGGTGGGAAAGGAGAGAGAAAGCTGGGAAGAAAAGCTTAAGGAAGCGGAAAAGTTAGCGCAGATGGACGCAAAGCAGAAATCTGACTATCAGCGCAGACAGCTTGAAAAATCCCTCAGCGAAAGAGAGGCGGCAGTTTCAAGACGTGAACTTATGGCTGACGCAGTGGAAAAGTTGGCAGAATGCAAACTGCCGCAGAGCCTTATCGCTTGTGTGAATTTAAGCTCCTCTGAGGAATGCGAAAAGAGTATCGAGGGTCTTAAAACAGCCTTCACAGACGCAGTTACACTTGCGGTAAACGAACGCATCAGAGTTGGCGCACCTAAGTCGGCAATGCCCGGCGGTAAGGACGCTTTTTTAGACGGTCTTTTTAAATAAGCCCGTTGATGCACAAAAGAAAAACAAAACAACGTAATAAAGAAAGGAAATTAAGATTATGGCAATCAATTTAGCAGAAAAGTATTCAACACAGGTAGATGAGGTTATCAGAAAGGGTCTTCTTTCTACAGCGGGTGTAAACAATGACGTAGAATTCGGCAATGCACAGACAGTTACCGTTTTCTCTATGGAAACAGCTCCTCTTAACGATTACAACGCAGAGGGCGGTATGCAGAGATACGGCACTCCTGTTGAACTTCAGGACACTACACAGGAAATGAAGATGACACAGCAGAAGTCCTTTACCTTTACAATCGACAAGACCTATGAGGCAGACAGCCCCGAAGGTGTAAGAAACGCAGGTAGAGCCCTTCAGCGTCAGATTGAACAGGTTATTATCCCTGAAATTGACCGTTACCGCTTTGAAAAGTTAGCAGAAAACGCAGGTACAAAGAACTATGGTGAGCTTACCGCTGAAACAGCTTACACAGCTTTTGTTGCCGCAAACACAGCAATCACAGACGAAGAGTTTCCTGTTGAAAATCGTGTTGCTTTCTGCTCCAACGGTTTTATTGAGCTTTTAAAGCAGGACAATGTTCATTTCACAAAGGCTACTGAAATTGCTCAGGACAGAATTGTTTTCAAGGGTATGGTTGGTGACTGCGACGGTGTAGCAATTATTGCGGTGCCTAAAAGACGTTTACCTGCAGGTGTGTCCTTCATTATCACACATCCTATGTGCGCCCCCGCTCCTGTAAAACTTCAGGAATACAAAATTCACAAGGACCCTCCCGGTATTGCCGGTCATCTTGTAGAAGGGCTTTTATACCACGACATTTTTGTATTTGACAAGAAGAAGGCGGCGGTTTGCGCTCACTTCGGTACAGCCGAAACAGTAGAGGCGCTTATGACGACAGGCGAAGAGGGTACGGTAAACATTTCCGTTACTTCTGCAGTAAACGGCGGTACTCTTGTATACAAGACAGGTGCCTCTGTTTCAGCGCCTAAGCTTGGTACAGATATTTCAGGCTGGGCAAAGGTTCCCGCAGACGGCAATATTGCAGTTACAAGCGGCAATAAGCTTTGCGTAGCAATCAGAAACAGCGACGGCAAGTGCGTAGGTACTTCTGCAGTGGCTACTGTATAAGCCTTAAGGCAGGTGCAATGAAGTCGGATCGTAGCCATGTCGTTCTGTGAGCCAAGGAGTTGACTGCCTTATTTGTCTTCCTAAGACCGCTT
>JAZUOE010000012.1:0-10624 GCA_045604505.1 Ruminiclostridium sp.
ATTACAGCAGATAAAAATATTGCTAAAAATTTTTTCATTCTGTTTTCCTTTCTATACCATTATTAATATATGCACGGCATTGCCGCAAATTATCCTATACGAATATAATAATACCACACAGCGTTTAAAATGTCAATTAAAAAGGAATAATATTTACAAAAGCATAAATTTATAGTATAATGTATGCAACAAATTAAACATGGAGCAAAAAAATGACGGATTTCAACAAAGGTCTTACCTCAGCAGAGGTGCGTCAGCGGGTAAAGAATGGCAATGTAAACGGCAATCCCCACCCCCGCACCAAATCTGTAAGGCAGATTTTATTTCATAATATTTTTACTTTTTTTAACTTCATAAACGTTGTTTTGGCGGTGCTGATTTTTATGGTGGGCTCCCCTAAAAATGCTATGTTTGCCATGATTATTATTTTCAACACAGGTATCGGCATTTTTCAGGAAATCCGTGCAAAACGCATTAT
Source organism: Ruminiclostridium sp. (assembly GCA_045604505.1). Taxonomy (GTDB): domain Bacteria; phylum Bacillota; class Clostridia; order Oscillospirales; family Ruminococcaceae; genus Ruminiclostridium_E. The sequence goes on from JAZUOE010000012.1 coordinate 479, forward strand.
TGACAAGCTGACCCTTATTTCCGCCCCTAAGGTGAGGGCGGTCCGTGACGGGGCGGAATGTGAAATTGCCACCGAAAATGTGGTGCTTGATGATGTAATTATTTTTCGTGGGGGAATGCAGTCGGCGGCGGATTGTGAGATAGTACAGGGGGAATGCGAGGTAAACGAGAGCCTTATTACAGGCGAATCTGACCCTGTCTATAAAGAAAAGGGCGATAAAATTCTTTCCGGCAGCTTTATTGTCAGCGGTGAGGCGAGGGGTGTTGTTACCGCCGTAGGTGCTAACAGCTTTTCAGGTAAGATTACAAAAGGCGCAAAATATGTAAAAAAGCCAAAATCCAAGATGATGACCGCCATAAACCGCATTTTAAAGGGAATTGCCGTGTGTATTGTGCCTATTATGGCGTTGCTTTTCTACAACTCTATTTTTATTTCGGGACAAGACCTTGAACGTGCTGTTACAAGCTCTGTTGCCGCAATTATCGGCATGATACCTGAGGGACTTGTACTGCTTTCAAGCGTTGTACTTGCCGTCAGCGTAATCCGGCTTGGTAAGCAGCGCACATTGGTACAAGACCTTTACTGCATGGAAACTTTGGCAAGGGTAGATGTGCTTTGTCTTGATAAGACAGGCACCATAACAGAGGGCAGTATGGCGGTAGAAGAGGTATTGCCCCTGTCAAATGAGCCTGTTGACCCTATAATTTCATCAATGATGTCTGCCCTCAGCGACAACAACCCCACATTTAACGCAATCAAGGAGCATTGGGGCGAAAAGGCGGTTTTTCGCGCAGAAAAAACTCTCCCCTTCTCTTCGGCTAGAAAATGGAGCGGTGTGCAGTTTAAAGACAAGGGTAGCTGTATATTAGGTGCGGCGGAATTTGTGCTGGGCGACAAATTCAGTGAAATCAAGGACACGGCAGAGGATTTTGCAGGTGACGGCAGGAGAATTTTGCTCCTTGCCCACTCTGATAAGCCTTTTAAAGACAGAGCCTTGCCTGATGATATAGTGCCCCTGTGTCTTATTGCAATTACAGATAAAATCCGCCCTGAGGCACCCGAAACTCTTGCTTTTTTCAAGGAGCAGGGTGTGGATATAAAAATTATTTCAGGGGACAACCCTAAAACCGTCAGTGCCGTTGCCAAAAAAGCGGGTGTAAACGGTGCAGAGAGGTATGTTGACGCATCACAGGTTGAGGATATATCAGAAATAGCAGAGGAATATACTGTTTTCGGAAGAGTTACCCCTGACAAAAAGCTTGAAATCATCAAGGCGCTTAAATCCAAAGGGCATACTGTTGGTATGACAGGGGACGGAGTTAATGACGTTTTGGCGCTGAAAGAGGCGGATTGCTCAGTGGCAATGCAAAGCGGCAGCGACGCAGCACGTAATGTATCAAACCTTGTGCTTTTGGACAGTAATTTTGCGGCATTACCAAAAGTTGTGGCAGAGGGCAGACGGAGTGTTAATAATATCGAACGCTCCGCCTCACTTTTCCTCTCAAAAACGGTGTATAGCTTTATTTTAGCATTGATTTTCCTGTTTTTACGCAGACCGTTTTTGTTTGAGCCTATACAGATGACCTTAATCAATGCTCTTTGTATAGGTGCGCCTAGCTTTTTACTTGCCCTTCAGCCTAACAAAAATATTATAAAAGGCAGCTTTATAGGGAATGTTATGCAAATTGCCGTACCCAACGGACTTACGGTGATTGCCGCTATGGTTGCAGTTATTATCTGCGGCGGAATTTTCAGGCTTTCTACTGAACAAATAAGCAGTCTTGCCGCTATAATCCTTGCCGCAATTTCATTTATGTTCACTGCAAGGTGCTGCTACCCCGTAAAGACCTGGAAATTGGCAATGTTGGCGGCGCTTATAGGCGGTTTCACCTTCGGTACGCTCATATTCCCGGCGTTTTTCTCAATTACGCCCTTTAATTTCCCCATGATTGTCTGCGCAGCAGCTATTTCAGCAGGAGCAGTTGCGGTGCTTATGGGATTATCCGCAGCAACAAGGAGAATTGCCGAATTTATTAAACAAAAATATCATCAACGGAAAGGACTTCATAATGGATAAGACAGTATATATTTTTTCAGACGGAGCCTGTTCTGGAAATCCCGGACCCGGCGGTTACGGAGTAATACTTCGCTGTGACGGACGTGAAAAGGAGCTTTCGGGCGGCGATTCCCACACTACCAACAACCGCATGGAGCTTATGGGAGTAATTACCGGACTTGAGGCTCTGAAATATCCTTGTAAGGTTATACTGCAGACTGATTCAAAATATGTGGTTGACAGCGTAACTAAGGGCTGGGCTAAATCCTGGCAGAAAAACAACTGGATAAAAAGCGATAAAAAACCTGCCCTCAACAGCGATTTGTGGGAGCGGCTTTTAAAACTGCTTGAAATTCACGATGTTACATTCAACTGGATTAAGGGTCACGCAGGACATGAAGAAAACGAGAGATGTGACAAGTTGGCGGTAATGATGAGAGATGAATTTGCAGGAAAATAAGGAGAAACTAATGGATTATTCTGATTCAGGGCTTTGGAAAAATTTCTGGGACGATTTTGATTTCTCTGACAGCGAAGATATTCTGTACTGCGAAGATTATCTTACGGAATATATGCTTGAAATTAGTTACCCCCACAAGCTGACGCTGATTGCAGGTTTTGATGAACTGTTCTTTGTCACTATCTTATGGGACACAGGAAACAGACCTGTAGCCGAATATACCTGCAAAACTCAAGAGGATTTCAAAAAGCTGATAAAAACTGCAATCGAACAGATACACAAGGAAATGGAAACAAAACGCTTATCCTACTACGGCCCTTTATGGGAAACTATAAGAATAGACTTACAATAATTCACCATTTACCCACTTTTTTCATCAAACATATTTACAAATCCATTATAAAATGGTATAATATAAGTTGATTTAATTCAGTTTAATACTATTAATCAAGAAAGGAATTAAGACAATGGAAATCAAAATCACAAAAACAACAACTCCTAAGGCTAAGCCAACAGACGAAAGTAAGCTTGGTTTTGGTAAGGTATTCTCTGACCACATGTTTATCATGGAATATGATACAGGCATGGGTTGGCACGACGCAAGAATTGTTCCCTACGGAGAAATTTCTCTCTCCCCTGCTGCTATGGTTCTTCATTACGGTCAGGAAATTTTTGAAGGTATGAAGGCTTACAGAACACCCGATGGTGAAATTCAGTTCTTCCGCCCTGAAGAAAATTTCAAGCGTTTAAACGTATCTGCTGAACGTCTTATTATCCCTCAGATTCCTGTTGAGGACGCTTTACAGGCACTTCACGCACTTGTTGAGGTTGATAAGGACTGGGTTCCTCATACAGACGGCGCGTCCCTTTATATCCGTCCCTTCGTATTTGCTGCTGACCCATTTCTTGGTGTTCGCCCCGGCGATAAGTATTACTTCATCATCATCTGCTCACCTTCCGGTGCTTACTATGCAAGTGGCTTGAATCCTGTTGACATCTATGTTGAACAGAATTATGTACGTGCAGTAAAGGGCGGTATGGGTTACACCAAGACAGGCGGTAACTACGCTGCATCTTTAGCAGGTCAGGACGAGGCTCACAAGCAGAACTACGCACAGGTTCTTTGGCTTGACGGCGTTGAAAGAAAGTACATAGAAGAAGTTGGCGCAATGAACATCTTCTTTATCATTGATGGTGAGGTTGTAACTCCCGAATTACAGGGTTCAATTCTTCCCGGTATTACAAGAAAGTCTGTTCTTGAGCTCTGCCGTAAGTGGGGCATGAAGGTTTCTGAAAGAAGAATTGCAATCGAAGAAATCGCAGACGCTTATAAGGCTGGTAAACTTCAGGAAGTATTCGGTTCCGGTACAGCAGCAGTTATCTCCCCTGTAGGTCACTTAAAATACGGCGACTTAGTAATGGAAATCAACGATAACAAGATTGGCGACATTTCTCAGAAACTCTACGATACAATGACAGGTATGCAGTATGGTAAGATTGCTGATGAAATGGGCTGGATTGTTCCTTTAAAGAAGTAAAAGGGTGATTTATGCTTAAAAAGACATCAGCCCTTATACTCACAGCAATTATGCTTTTATCCGGCTGCAGCAACAACGGCGGTAAGGTTCAGGAAACAACTGAAAGTGCCGCCCCGTTAGCTGAGGTGTGGGAGTATGAGTATTATATTGAGGACCTGGATTTTCACATGGATAAGTACAATGCCGCTGTTACAAAATTCAGCGAACTGACAGCCCTGCAAGACTGGAGTGCGGCAAAGGAAGAGGCAGAAAGCCACATTGAAATCCTTAATAAAATTTCGGAAATCATAACCCCTGCAGGACTTGAAAAATGTCAGGCTGACATTCTGACAGCTGTTGAGTATGAAAAGGAATATCGCAGTATAGCAATTCGGCTGTTTGATTGTTATATAAACGGCTATGAGCAAAGTCAGATTGACGAGCTGTCGCTTGAACTTAACGAGCTTAGCAAAGAGAATATAAGTATCAACGACGCTGTGAATGCCGCAAGAGAAACCACCTTCTCATATTTACCCAACGGCGAATACAAATCCTACGTATTTAATCTGGATTACTTATGGAATAAATACGTAACGGATTTTAATAAACTCTACGAGGTTTTCTTCAACGGTGTCGAAGGTGACGCTCTGGTTATCAGCGAAAGTTGCTTAGAAACATTGTCCGAAATCGAAAATATGGAAGTGCCTGAACAGGTTAAACTTTATCATGATGATATACTTAAGGCAATTCCTGCAGAACGTGAATATTGTCAGGCGGTAAAAACCATAAAAGAGTTAAATAATAAATATCAAGGACTTGCATTTGAAGATACACCTGTTGATGTACAAGAGCAGGTTAAAAAATGTTCGGAAACAATTGATAATTACTTCAGTGAAGATAACACCGAATTTGACGCTCTGTTCAATGCCGTGACTGCCGCTTACGAATTTGCGGCCGCACAGGCAGGACAATAAGTAAATACGTCCCCTCAAGCCACGAGGGGCAAGAAAGGAAACATAAAAAATGAAAAATTCAGAAAAAGTAATGGATAAACTTGTTGCTCTTTGTAAGGGCAGAGGTTTTATCTATCCCGGCAGTGAAATCTACGGCGGTCTTGCAAACACATGGGACTACGGCCCCTTAGGTGTTGAACTTAAGAACAACATCAAAAAGGCTTGGATGAAGAAATTCGTTCAGGAAAACAAGTACAACGTAGGTCTTGACAGCGCTATTCTTATGAACCCTCAGACATGGGTTGCATCAGGTCACATCGGCGGTTTCTCCGACCCTCTTATGGACTGTAAGGAATGTAAGACACGTCACAGAGCCGATAACCTTATCGAAGATTTCGACGGCACAAGCGTTGCAGGTTGGACAAATCAGCAGATGACTGATTACATCAAGGAAAAGGGTATCGTTTGCCCTAACTGCGGAAAGGCAAACTTCACTGATATCCGTCAGTTCAACCTTATGTTCAAGACATTCCAAGGCGTAACAGAAGACAGCAAGGCTGAGCTTTATCTCCGTCCTGAAACTGCACAGGGTATTTTTGTAAACTTTGCAAACATTCAGAGAACAACACGTAAAAAAATCCCCTTTGGTGTAGGTCAGATTGGTAAGTCATTCAGAAACGAAATCACTCCCGGTAACTTTATTTTCCGTGTACGTGAATTTGAGCAGATGGAGCTTGAATTCTTCTGTAAGCCCGGTACAGACCTTGAATGGTTCTACTACTGGAAGGACTTCTGCAAAAATTGGCTCCTTTCCCTTAACATTAAGGAAGAAAACCTCCGTTTACGTGACCACAGCCCTGAAGAGCTTTGTTTCTATTCTAAGGCAACTACTGACTTTGAATATCTCTTCCCCTTCGGCTGGGGCGAACTCTGGGGTGTTGCTGACAGAACAGACTATGACCTTAATCAGCACATTAAGACAAGCGGTCAGAAACTTGAATACTTCGACCAAGAGGCAAATGAGAAGTATATTCCCTACGTTATCGAGCCCTCTCTCGGCGTAGAACGTCTGTTCCTTGCCATTGTTACAGAGGCTTATGATGAAGAGGCTTTAGAGGACGGTACAACAAGAACTGTTCTCCACTTCCACCCTTATCTTGCTCCTATCAAGGCTGCTGTTCTTCCTCTTTCAAAGAAGTTGGCTGAACCTGCACAGGCACTTGCTGACGAGCTTTGCAAGTACTTCCCTGTTGATTACGACGACGCCGGTGCTATCGGTAAGAGATACCGCCGTGAGGACGAAATCGGTACTCCTTTCTGTATCACTTACGACTTTGAAAGTGAAGAGGATAAGTGCGTAACTGTTCGTGAGCGTGATTCAATGCAGCAGGTACGTATCCCGATTTCTGAAGTTAAGGCTTATATTGAGGAAAGAATTTTCTTCTGATAAATATGTTTTTAGGAAAAGACTGCAAAAGCGGTCTTTTCTTTTTTGTTTTAATGTGGTATAATATAAATAAGATTTTTTATATAACTTGGTATAGAACCTACAGATGAGGTGATATTTTGAAATTGCATTTTATCATATTTCTTTTAGCACTTATATTATTATGCAGTTGTGCTAATTCAAATGAAACGGCATCGAATACAACGACAGTTTCTGCGCAATTTACAACATCAGAAAACATTACATCTTCGATAAAAGCCACTGAAACAACATCGACAACAACTGTTCCAACATCGCCCGAAACCGAAATTACATCATTAACTGAAAATTTTTCCTCTGAAACAACTACATCAGCAGAAACGGTTTTATACGAAACCGACGAGGATAATGCTAATCCCGGACACTTTGGCTCAAAGGATATAAGATTCAATAATGAAAATTATTATTTCTTTTTGGATTATATCGAATTTTGCCGAAATGAACAGGGAGAATGCTACCTTATATTGGCTGACCCTTATCAGTACAGCGAAGAGGGTTTTGAATTCAGCGAGGATATGTTTTTGTATGACGAAATAATCAACGACATTATCCAAAATCATAAACCTGTAGGTAAAGCAAAATATGTTGGTGATGATAACCTGAAAAACGATTTTGACACAGAGGCGGAGTGGTTCGACAACGGAGACGTTTACTACTTCCCTGATATGTATGCAGGATATTATATATACACAGTCAGCGATGTGCCCACATACGTTGTCAATGATATAGAAATATATACCTACGGATATGCAAACAAGGTTATTTATTAAAGTGTAAATTGGATATGCAAATCATAAAAGGAGAGTAACATGAAAAGAATTCGTTTATCTGTTATCACTGCATTACTGACCGTAAGCCTTTTATCCACCACTGCTCATGCGGAAAAAATCACTATCAAAAACCCCGACAAATATGATTTGAAATACTATGAATATCTATTAAAGGTAACCGATGGGCAAGAGCAGTATAAGAAATACATAATGGGCGACGGTGATGTTGAAGTTGCCACATTAAAAAAAGACGAAGTTGAACTTTTCAAACGCAACGGCATCATCACTTTTGATTATGACCTGAGCAGTATAAAATCAGAATACACAAACAATTTTCCTTTTGATTTATATGCATATTTTGTGATATACACCTCTGCAGACACATACTACACATGCAAACTAAGCATACTGAATAATAAAACGCTTACTGCCAATGAAGTTATAAAAGCGGCAGGTGTTGAAAATTCTGAAGAAATAACAGCTGTTAGAGTGTATGAGGATATTGACGTATCGGCAATAAAAGAGAAACACTACGAGGACTTTGCCGCTATCCGCTGTATGCACCATATTACAAAAATGACCGTACTGCCTTCCTATAGCGAAGAGGATAACAAGACACCTAAACGATACAGTAAAAGTACAATAAAAACCTTTGTTGACCTTCTTCAAACAGACAAAAACGAGGCAAAAATTTATTTGCGAGAAGAAATTGACGGCTTAGGTGGCGGCGATGGTTTTGACTTAAATAATGAAGAACTTGAAATTCTGAACAGCGGAAAAAATCACATTCTTACAATTGATGTTGATTATGACAGATGGGAAAGTAATTTTAAGAAATATGGATTAAGTATCCCTTCATACAACAAAAAATACACCTATGTTTTCAGCTTTTTCACCTCAGACTACAAGTATTACATCTACAACGTAGATTTAACAAAACGAAATATACTGACCACAGAAGAAATATTGTCAGGCTGTAAAATCCCCGAAGACAGTAAAATCGTTTATGGCACACTTCGTTTTACAGATTGCCCGTTTTTATCGTCACATTCACTTGAAAAATGTGAATTAGGGTGGAACACGATAAACGAAAATCGCTATTACGTAAAAAAGAACGGCACTCTTGCAATAAAATCCACTACTATAAACGGCATACGCTATAAATTTTCTTCCGACGGTATATGTCGAGGAAAATACACAGGGTGGACAAAATCCGAAAATGGCAGCAGATATTATAAAAATGGGGTGCTGTTGAAAAATAAATGGCTTAAAACGAAAAGCGGAAAAAGATATTACGCTGACAGCAACGGTTATATTGTCATAGAATAACAAAACCCCGCCAAAAGCGGGGTTTTCGTTATTATTATCCACGTCGGTCAAAACTTGCAAGAATATCGTCAATATTGTAAGGCTCTGTGTCTGAATCCTCACTGAGTAACTGGTCAAGACGAGGGATAGAGGTTGTAACATGGGTTGCGGAGGATTTTTTCGGGGTGTATTGCTTAACATTCTCTTCCTCTACAGGCGGGACAGGAGCTGTCTTACCACGCTGGGGCGACTTAAACTCAGGTGTAAACTCCTTGCGGGGAGCGGGTTTCTGAATTTTGGAGCTTTCCTTCTTTTCTGCGGGAGCAGGTGGTGGTGTTTTTGGCTTGGGCGGTGGTGGCGGAGTCTGCATAGCTGCCGCCTTCATTGCCTCTTCCTGTTCCTTTTCAGCAGCAATAGTTGCACCACGTGTTTTCTGAATTTCCTTTACTGCCTTTTCACGCTCAATGCCCATTTCTCTTTCGGCTCTTGCTGCCGCAATAGCGTCATTAAGCTTTTTCTGTGATAAGGGCATTTCCTGACTTCTTTTCTGAACCACAACCGGCTTATGTTTAGGCCCTAAGAAAAGGGGAGATTCCTGTGCAGGAATTTCAAGCACGTCCGTACGGTCGATTGTTCGTTCAACTCCCGAAGAACGCTTAACCTGTACATCATAAAGCCCGATACTGTCATCAAGAGAGGTGCCTTTTGCATTTTTGTACGCATTCATTGCACCGGCTCTGCCGCTTTCGGGGGTGTATGTGGGAACCTCAAGCTGCTTTTTAACTGTTTCAATTTCAGGCTGAGGCAGGGATTTACTGATGAATTTGCTTAACTCAATAATGATTATTACCAAACAAGGCACAACCGCCACAAGGAGTACACCTAAGGGTGAGGTTGCGAATGAGAGAATTTTGCCCCATGCGGCAGAATAGCTCATACCCTTTGCCACAATCTGACTCTGTGACAGGGTGATTGTTGCACCATTTTCGGTTGCCGCCTCAAAGCTGTAAACTCCGTCGGCGAGTTCTCCCGACTGTATTTCAGCAAGAGCGGGAGCGTTATTTTCAAGATTGAATATAACGATATTACCCGGCTGGATTTCAGAGGCATGAACCTCTTTGGCAACAAGTGCCGTACCGTTTTCGAGCAGCTCAAATGCGTCTGTTTTTACAAGATATACATAGCTGCCGAAAAGACTTGGTGTGCCGCCGCTGATTGAATAACAAGCCGCAACCGCACCAAAGAAAATAGCAGTTATAAGAAAGATTCCGCAGATAACACGGAGAATAATCTGTTTGATTTTATCCTTAAGCTCCAAAACAAGTCACCTCGCTTGACAAATCTATAAAAATGTGTATAATATTAAGAGTGATATTCGGGGTATATATTTATATTTTATCATATTTCCCGCAGTATTTCAACCCTTTTTTGAAATTTACAAATCTAATTTCTGCTGGTATAGCTCAGTTGGTAGAGCAACGCATTTGCTGAGCAGCCGACCGCCGCCGGTAGCGGATGAAGGGAGGCGGCGAAGGGAAGAAATAAGGAGTATTGCGAACGCGACAGCCGAGCAAGACGACTATATTTCTGACCGTA
>JAZUOE010000013.1:0-22792 GCA_045604505.1 Ruminiclostridium sp.
TTTATCTGCCATTTCGGCAAGTTTAGCATTTGTTTTTGCTCTTACAGTGGGGTTAAGTCCACCCAAAATATTTTCTATTGTTCTGTCATCGGGATTGAAAATTATAGCAACCTTACCGTTGCTGCCCTCTGTATCCATAAATACATACCACATATCATAGCCTGTTCCGTCGTCGGCAAGTACTGTAACGTCGGAATGCAGTTCAGTATTATTGAGATAAGGGTAAAATTCATCTATAGACTTGATATCAATGCTCATAAGGCGCTTTCTTTTGCGTTTACCAACAATTTTATCAATATCCAGGTCATCATTTGTAACAATATATTCGTATTCCACATTAAGTCCCTGCCAAAAATAAACAGAGAGCCATATTGCACCTGCAATAAGTAAAAGGCAGACAGGAGAAAGTGCAAGTCCTGACCACAGCGCAATAATAACAATCAGTGTAATAACCAATATATCAATTGCTATAATAACCCCTTTTAAAAATGCTGTCTTTTTATCTGTTTGTCTTTCGATAAGCTGTTCGGAAAATCTATCCATTATATGTATCCTTTCTGATAAGGTTGTTTTTAAAATGTGTAACTGTTCTGACAATTTATTATATCACAATTAAACAAATAAAACAAGAGGTATTAGTGCATATTTCCGAGTATTTTCACATTTCAGCAATAATTCTTGACTACCGGAAAAAAATATACTATAATAGATATATATTAATAAAAATAAAAAAGAAATTCTTTGCTGCCCAGCAGAGATGAAATCTTTAGAGAAAGGTCAGGTAAATGTATGGGAAACATAACCCTAATAACAGGCGGTGCAGGTAGCGGTAAAACCAGATGGGCGATATCCTACTTTAAAACCTGCGATAACGTGCTGTTTCTGAACACAGGTTCCCGCATAAGCGACGAAACCTTACACAGAATGAAGTTCTCCAATGAACAGAATAATGTTCAGTGGGTGGTGGAATCAGAGGTTGAAAATCCTGTTGATTATATCAAGGACCATAAGTTCTTTATTTTCGACAGTCTTGGCTCTTATACATCTGCAGTAATGCGCAAAGTTGCAAAAGATGTTGAGAACATCACAAAGGAAGAGCATGATGAAATCAGAAAGATTGTCGTTGACAGCGTTATAGAATGTATGCGCAAGGTTGAAGAGCTTAACGGCGCTATGGTTATTATATCTATCGAACCCGGCTTTTCCGTTTGCCCAAAGGACCCTGAACAGGTTGCCTTCCGTGAAATCATGGGCGCAGTAAATCAGCGTATTGCTAACACCGCACAGGAGGTTTATCTCTCCGCAAGTGGTATTCAGTTCAGAATAAAGTAACTATAAGGAAAGGAATTTATCACCATGACTATTGAGCAGTTAATAAATTTTGCAAGAAGTAAGAATGCATCTGATATTCACCTCACCGTTGGCGCTCCTACATCTATCCGTATTAACGGTGAGCTTAAGAAATTTGACGGCATGGACGAAGAGGTTGTCAGCCGTACTATCCTCTCCATGCTTTCCGCTGAACAGGAAAAAAGATTAGGTACAGGTGAGGATATTGACTTTTCCTTCACTGCACAGAGCGGCGGTCGTCAGAGAGTTAACGTTTATCACTACAACGGTGGTAAGTTAGCAGCTGCAATCCGTCTTTTAAATGAAGACATTCCTTCTTTTAAGGATATCTGCCTTCCTAATGCAGCTATTGAATTGACTAAGGAGCTTAAGGGTCTTATTCTTGTTACAGGTCCTACAGGTTCCGGTAAGTCTACAACTCTTGCTACTATGGTTGACCATATCAATCAGCACAGAGCTTGTCATATTCTTACAATCGAAGACCCTATCGAATATGTATATCAGCCTAAACTTGCTACTATCCATCAGCGTGAAATCGGTACAGACGTTCCTGACTTCAACGCTGCATTAAGAAGTGGTCTTCGTGAAAACCCTGACGTTATTCTTGTCGGCGAAATGCGTGACTTTGAAACTATCTCCCTTGCCTTAAGAGCGGCTGAAACAGGTCACCTTGTTCTTGGTACACTCCATACAACAGGCGCACCTCATACAGTAAACCGTATTATAGACGTATTCCCCTCTGAAATGCAGAATCAGGTACGTTCACAGCTTTCTACAAACCTTCGTGGCGTAATTTCTCAGATGCTTGTTCCTATGAAGAACTCCGAAAGAGGCAGAACAGCAGCTTATGAAATCCTCATCAACACTGAGGCATCTGCTAATAATATCCGTGCTGAAAAGGTTCATCAGCTTGAACAGGTTATGGCGTCCGGTGCGTCAATCGGTATGAGAACAATGAACGAAAGCTTAAAACGTCTTGTTCGTGATGATATTATCACAAGAGAAACCGCTTTCACCTACAGCCCTGATAAGGATGAATTAAAGAAACTTTTATAATGATAAAATCCCCTATCTCTGCCCGTTCTTTCAAGGGACGGGCAAAGCTATTTTTTATAATTACGCTGCTTACGGCTATAATGCTCTCTCTTGTTTGCAGTGCCGAAAGCGGCAGTTATAAGCGTAACTTTTTACGGACCTCATATAATCCCGATTATTATTCCCTTTTTGAGATTGACGGAAACATTATTACCGCAAGAGGCAAATATGCCGACGACCGGATACAAAAGCTGTATTTTTCAGGTATGGAAGATGTATCGGGCAGCTACAAAATGTCTGTAAATTCAGACGGCAGCTATGAGGCTATGCTTTCTCTCCCTGAGGGCTACCGATATATTACTATACGCATAAAGCTTTTATCGGGAGCGTCTTTTGGTTATCGCATAGACTATAATAACGGTTGGTATTTTGCAGATAATGGCTTGGCTGACAGCAACAAGGCGGTTTTTGACAGCATTACCGCCGCTCCCCCTGAAAGCGTGGGTTATTATCTTAGTCCTACCGCAAACGCAGAAGAAATTGCTGCAACATTAGAACAATTACAGCTTATTTCTGACTCTGTAGTTGAGGGAATTGACGATGATTACCAAAAAGCAAAGGCGCTTTCCCGATATGTGGCGGAGCATTTCTACTACGACCACGACGCAAGAGCTGAAAGCGTTACCGAAACAAATGTTTCACTGTCCGAAGTTTTGAAAACCTGCCGTACCGTGTGTACAGGCTTTGCGGATTTATACTGCGCATTGTTACAAGCGCAAGGTATTGACGCGGTAAATATAAAGGGCGGCAGCATAAGTGATGAGATAACCCTTGAACAACTGACAGAGGGTGTTCAGAACCACGAATTTACTGCCTTTTTCTACGAAAAGGAACAGCGTTGGGTGTGGGTTGACAGTTGTTGGAACGGCAGCGGTGATTATGAAAAAGGCGAATATATTCAGGATAAAATGCACCTGAAATATTTTGACATTACCGATGAGGCGCTTATGCTTAGTCACCGTGCGGATTACGCACAAAGGCGGGATTTCTTTAATGCAGCGGCGGCTGACGGTACACAAGCTGCTGAAACTACTGCAAAAGAGAGTTTGGAAGAAACAGCCCCGCCCCCTGTAACAACCTCAATTGAAACAGAGGCGACAACGGTTGTCACAGAAACAGACGAAAAGGATAATACAATACTTGTTGTAATTGCAGCAGCTATGGGCGTAGCAGTGCTTATAATGGCGGCTGTTGTTATAAAAATAATTAAGGTTAATAAACCTGAACAGGTTAAATATGGAAAGGATACAAAAGAAATGGCAAACGTAATTAACGCAGAAATCGAAATGGAAAACGGAAAGGTAATAAAGCTTGAGCTTTACCCCGATGTTGCTCCTATCACAGTTGAAAACTTTGTAAAGCTGGTAAATGATGGATTTTATAACGGTCTTACCTTCCACAGAGTTATCAGCGGATTTATGATTCAGGGCGGCTGCCCCTTAGGAAACGGCACAGGCAACTCCGGTACACACATTAAGGGTGAATTTTTAGCAAACGGCGTTGTAAATGAGTTAAAGCATACAAGAGGCGTACTTTCAATGGCACGTGCTATGGATAAAAACTCCGCAAGTAGTCAGTTTTTCATTATGCACGAGGACGCTCCTCACCTTGACGGTCAGTATGCTGCATTCGGTAAGGTTACCGAAGGTATTGAAGTGGTTGATGAAATAGCCGCTTGTGAAACAGATTTCAGCGACAAGCCCCTTACTCCTGTTGTTATGAAGTCTGTAAAAATTGCAGAATAAACGGCGGAAACCCGCCCCCTGCCCCGCCGTTTTTTACGGCGGGGTATGTTTTTAAAAAAATTTACTGAAAAGCTGTCACCTTTTGCCATTTTGTTTCGTTATTAATTATAGACAGGCAAAATCGCAATGCTGCCGCCTGTAAACGACCTACACAATGCAGCATTGCACAACAGTAAATTTTTATTTTCATATACAGGAGGATTATTATGAAATTCAAGAAATCAATTTCCGCTGCTTTGGCAGCAGCAACCCTTATGTCGTCCGTTTCCATAGTGTCTTATGCAGAATCCGATGCGGCAATGAAACAGGCTCTTACTTATGTAAAACAGAGAATTGATATTCCTGAAGAGCTTAATGAATTTACATACCGCTCAGGTGTTTCAAATAACAGAAACTACTATAATTTTAACTGGACAAATGAAGATAATGGCGATTACAGCAACATTTCCGCAAGAATTATCGGACAGGTAATCACGTCCTATAGCCATATTGACAGCAAGGCTAATGATTTTGAAGACGGAAGTTACTCCTTCGGTAAGCTGACACAGGAGGAAATTCTCAAAAAAGCTGAAGAATGGGTTAAAAAGCTGAATCCTACTATTTACAAGAATATTGAAATTCTTGAGGATACCCTTAATGTTTCTATTTCAAATAACCGTGCAAGGGTTAATATCCGCCGCGTTAAAAATGGTATCCCTGTAAACGGACAGACAGGCTCAATGGTTATTGACAAAAATACAGGCAGACTTATTGACTTCAGAATAAGCTGGACTATGGGCGCAAGTTTTGCAAATCCTGAAAAGACGGTTTCTGTTGAAACAGCTATAGACGGCTATAAGCTGGATATTCCGGTTGAGCTTATCTACACCACTGAATATGACTATACAACAAAAATATATACCCCTCACCTTATCTACCGTCAGACAAAATCAGGGCAGATTGACGCACTGACAGGCAGACTTTCTACTTTTGAAGAAAGCTATGCAGAATATGGCGATGATGATGATGTTGAGGTTGAAGAAGATGCAGCAGTTGGTGATGAAAATCCCGGTGCAGGTGGCGGTGTTAATTTCACTCCTGAGGAAATCGAAAAAATGGAAGTGGAAAATAACCTTATAAAAGCTGACCAGGCAGTGAAAAACTTACACGAAATGGGAATTTTCGCTATGGGTAATAACCCACAGGTTGACTATTCCAACTGCAGCTATGATGAAAGATTAGGCGCATACACCCGCTATGTTTCTTTCTCATCAAATGATAAAAACTATTATCCTATTGATGATGAGCCTATACCGCTCCCTGAGGTTGAAGAGATTATGGCGGAAGAGGTTGCCGAAGAGGAAGAATTATACACCAGCGGCAGCTTTACTATTAACGCGGAAACTGGCGAGATTTTAAACTTCTACACCTGGTCAGGCAATAACGCTGATAAAAAGCTGACCAAAAAGAATGCAACCAAGCTTTTAAACAGCTACCTTGAAAAGTTGGCAGGAGATAAGGCGGAAGAATTTAAATTAACTGACTTATCATACCGTTATTCTTCTTATAACATTGACGGTACACCTGCTGCAGATGCGTATATCACCAGTGTTTCAAGCTCTTCACCCCGTTATATATATGACATTCCTTCTACTGCAGAGGACGTAGGACTTACCATAAACTCCAGCAAGAAGATAACCTCTTATCATCTTGATTATTACGGCATTGAATATCCTGAGCCTGAGGGCATTATTTCTGCTGATGAGGCTTATGACAGCTTTTTTGAGCAGACTGAATTTGCGCTCCAGTATCGTCTTGCTGTAAAGGAGAAAAAGACCCTTTCCGCAATAGTTTATAACACTTCTGACTATCTTTGCATTGACGCTTTCACAGGTAAGCGAACAAACTGGAATGGCAGCGAAATTACTGAAACCTATAAGGGTGGCTACACTGACCTTGAGGGCTGTGAATATCGTGAGATTGCCGAAAAATTAGCTATGTACAACATCACCCTTATGGACGAGCAAGGCAGACTTAACGCTGACGCTTATATTACAAGAGAAGATTTTGCCTCACTTGCACGTGAGATTGGCTGCTATTATTACAACAACGGCGCATCAGGAAGTATGAAACTGACAAGACAGTTTGCTGCAAAAATCCTCACCAGCAGCGTGATTTCTGAGGAATGCGCAGAGCTTAGCGGAATTTTCAAATCTCCCTTCTCTGATGTGTCCGAATCCAACAAATATGTAGGATATATTGCAGTTGCAAATGCTATGGGTCTTATGGAGGGCAAAAACGGTAAATTCCGCCCCTCTTCAAAGGTTACAAGAGGCGAGGCTTTACAGCTTATCTATGATTACCTTGCATAAAAATTTCTTATCCTGAATTAATCAACACAATTTATCTACAGGAGAAATAATAAATGATTGTTAAAGTTTCAAAGCCCCCGTCGGTTATACAGCGAAATGCTACTCCTATATCAGAATCAGCAAGAGAACATATTTATAATGGCAAAATCCAACCCTTCAATGATGTGCTAAAAGAGGCGTTTTGCCTTAATGTTCCTAAGTTTGTCAATCAAAATAATAATAACTCACTTATGTGGCTTATTGTTGGCATTGTAATGGTTTCTACAATAATTTTTGTTATTCCGGGTATCTTCTTTATTAAGAAGTATATCGACATGCAAAAGGAATGTGTTGATTCAGGCAACAAAGCATATATTCAAGCAATTGATTCAGTAAAAGCAGGAAAATGCAAGTGCTATAAATATAATCTGACTCAGATTCGTGAATACGAATACTATAGCTCCGACTCTGTCAGTGTGGATTATTACCTTGACTTAGGCGAATTTTGTGTTTATTCAGGAAAATACCCAGATATGTGGAACAGATGCAATACTGCTTATGGAACGGTAGTTAATGTTGACGGAAAAGATGTGTTTTTCCTTTTCCACTGCGAATAAAGAAGAACGGACAGGCGCTGACCTGTCCGTTTTTTTATTCCAGCATTTCTCCCCCGCCGATTTCATATCCTTCATTCTTCCAATAGTCAATAATTTCACCTAAAATAGCGGTGTTTGTTTCGGAAACAGCGTGAAGAAGATAAATTCCGCTGTGGGTTGAGTCTTTTATTTTCTGCAGAGCCTCTGCTTTGTCGGGTTGTGCCTTAGTGTCCCAATCGTTATAGGCAAAGGACCAAAAAACTGCCCTGTAGCCTAAGCTATTGACGGTGGCAAGGCACTTTTCGGAAAATTCCCCCTTAGGAAAACGGAAAAGCTCCATTTCATAGCCGAATTTTTCCGCCACATAATCATGCAGAACCATAACCTCTTCTATCATCTCGTTTTCACTGCATTCAGGGAATGAGGGGTGGGTGTAGGAGTGATTTCCTACGGTGTGCCCCTCGTCAATCATTCTCTGAACAAGGTCAGGACTACTGCGGCAATAATCATAAGTTACAAAAAACACCGCTTTTACTTGCTTTTCCTTAAGAATGTCCAGAATTTCGGCTGTAAATCCGTTTTCGTACCCCTCATCAAAGGTAAGGCAGATTTTTCCGTCTGTTGTAAGAAAATCGTTACCCTTGTACTTTTCCTGTGCGTTTACTGCGTCAAGAGGCTGATTTTTGTCGTTCTTTTCCTTTCCAAGACCCCAGCCGATTTTGGTAATGTTAATGTAAGACGAGGCGTAAGCCGCCTCGTCAGTGTTGTCTGTTTCTTCTGTCTTGTCGATACGGTCATCTGTTTCGGGACGCTCGGTAACAATTCCGTCGTCGGTCACTTCGTCCGTTGTATCCATTACAGAAGTATCTGCATTTGTGGTTGTTTCGGTTGTACGTTCAGTGGTTGTGGTAGTTACTGTTGTTGCGTCACCTTCGTCAGCAGGGTCCTGTGCAACACAACCGCAGGACGCTACGGAGCTAATCATTGCTGCTGCCGTTAATGCGCAGAGAAGTTTTCTGATTTTCATAGCAATTTCCTTTCGGGTAAAATTCACGCAGTTTGTCTGCCTTAATATTTTGCTGAAAATCACTCTAAATATACAAAAATTGCGGCTGCTTTTTTGCAGCCGCAATTTATTTTTAGTTATCCTTTTTTGCTTTGGAAATTGTTACCGATTCAACTTCTTCGTGAACAGTTCTGTTTTCGGCAATTGATGAACGTAAAATTCTGATACGTGTCTTGTCGCCACCTGTTTCAATTAAAACAGTATCTTCTGTTACTCTGAGAACTCGGCCGATAATACCGCCTGTTGTAACAACCTCGTCTGCTACCTGTAAATTGTCAAGCATTTCTCTCATTTTCTTCGCTCTTTTTCTTTCAGGGCGAATCATAAGAAAATAGAAGACAACAATCATAAGAACCAGAGAAACACCTGTAAAGAGGAGCTGCTGTGTTGCGCCTGCCTGTGCAGCAGCCCCATCAGTAGCTGTTGCTGCTAAAAGTGTAATTAAATCCATAATTTTTTTCCTTTCTTTTGTTTATATCAATAGTTTACACTATTTCAAGCGGCTTTGCAATAAATACCGCTGTTTTTTCATTGTTTTTTCAGCAAAGGCTCACTTGTTTTCCTGCTGTGCCTTTAAATCCTGAGGGCGCTGTCTTACCTTAATGTGAACCTCTCTGAGCTGCTGCTCTGTAACCTCTGTAGGAGCGCCTAAGAGTAAATCCTGAGCGTTTGAGTTAAGCGGGAAAGCAATAACTTCACGAATGCTATCCTCATCAAGTAAGAGCATAATCATACGGTCAATACCGAACGCCATACCTGCGTGAGGTGGAGCGCCATACTTGAATGCGCTGTAGAGAGCGCCGAACTTTGCAGCAACGTCCTCTTCAGTGTAACCAGCAATATCAAATGCCTTAACCATAACGTCAATATCGTGGTTTCTTACTGCACCTGACGCTAATTCTACGCCGTTACATACCACGTCATACTGCCATGCAAGTACATCACAGGGGTTCTTTGTATTGAGAGCTTCCAGTTCGCCCTGAGGCATAGAGAAGGGGTTGTGTGTGAAGATAGGCTTACCTGTTTCTTCGTCCTCTTCGTACATGGGGAAGTCAACAATCCAGCAGATTTCAAAGCGGCTTTCGTCAATAAGACCCATACGGTTAGCAACTTCTGTTCTTATCTGACCTGCAAACTTTTCAGCATTCTTCTTGTTATCTGCGATAAAGTAGAGAACATCTCCTGCCTCAAGTGCGCAGCGGCTGATAAGCTCTTCTCTGTCGCCGTCACGTAAGAACTTGTCGATAGGGCCATTAAAAGCCATGTTTTCTTCAACTTTGAAGTAGCCAAGACCCTTCATGCCGATAGAAAGGGCATATTCTTCCATGTTTTTGAAGAAGGACTTGGGCTTTTCAGCCATTTTAGGAACGCGGATAGCACGTACTGTCTTGTTTGCAAAAGGCTTGAACTCGCTGTCAATAAATAAATCTGAAACATCAACGATAAAGAGAGGGTTTCTAAGGTCAGGCTTATCAGAGCCGTACTTAAGCATTGCCTCTTCAAATGTAATTCTTGGGAAAGGAGCGTGTGTGTATTCCTTCTTGCCGAACTTTTCAAGAACTGCTGCAAATACCTTTTCACCTGCTGCAAAAACGTCTTCCTGTGTTGCAAAAGACATTTCCATATCAAGCTGATAGAATTCACCGGGTGTTCTGTCTGCTCTTGCGTCCTCATCACGGAAACAGGGCGCTAACTGGAAATACTTATCAAAACCTGAAACCATATAAAGCTGCTTGAAAATCTGAGGTGCCTGAGGAAGAGCGTAGAACTTGCCGTGATGCTTTCTGCTGGGGATAAGATAGTCACGAGCGCCTTCAGGAGAAGAAGTGGAAAGAATAGGAGTCTGTAACTCTAAAAATCCCATTTCTGTCATCTGCTCACGCATATAGGACATAACCTGTGAACGGAACACGATATTGTCGTGTACCTTTTTGTTTCTCATATCAAGGAAACGGTAACGAAGTCTGATGTCCTCGCCGCTTTCCTTAGAAGAAGGTACTTCAAAGGGGAGCTGAACAGAAACCTTACCTAAAATATCAAGGCTCTGTGCCTCTAATTCAACTGTACCTGTGGCAATCTTATCGTTAAATGTGCTTTCGTCACGCTTGATAATCTTACCCTCGATAGAAACTGCACATTCCTTATTTACATTTTCAAGAAGTGCCTCGTTGTTCTGGAATGTTACCTGGATAATGCCATAATGGTCACGTAAGTCAATAAACTTGATACCGCCGTGGTCACGAATGTTTTCAACCCAGCCTGAAATACGTACAACCTCACCGATGTTGCTTTCGGAAATCATTGCGGTTGTATGGTCACGATACTTGTTTTTAAGAAACATTGTCGTCTTTACCTTTCTTTGTTGTATTTTTATTCGCCTTTTAACTTCTTTTCAAGCATCTCGCGGATAGCGTTTGGTGTAGCCTGACCCTTGAGCGCCTTGTTTGCCTGTCCCATGAAGAAACCGAATACCTTCTGCTCACCGGCACGATACTGTTCAACAGGCTTAGGATTGTTTGCAATAAGCTCACCGATTACCTTTTCAAGTAAATCGTTGTCTTCCTTTACCCAGTAATCTTCTTCATCGCAGATTTCTTCGGGGGTCTTGCCTGTTTCAAGCATTGCCTTGAAAATATTCTTGTAATTGTTCTTGTTTATCTTGTCGGTATCACCGTACTTTACAAGATTTGCAACCTGTTCGGGTGTTACCTTAAGAGTATCCATGCTCATTTCACCTAAGTTTATTCTTCTCATAAACTCACCAAGCATGAAATTAAGCACGGTTTTAGGATTGTTATAAACCTTTAATGCGTTTTCAAAGAAATCGCATATATCCTTATCTGCAATAAGAGTATCTGCGTCAATTTCCTTAAAACCGTAATCATTCATATAACGGTTCTTTCTGGCCTCTGCCATTTCGGGAAGGCTCTCACGGATTGCCTCAAGCTCTTCCTCTGTGAAGATAATGGGGGGAATGTCAGGGTCAGGGAAGTAACGATAATCGTGTGCGTCTTCCTTTGAACGGAGAGTGGAAGTTTCACCTGTGCTGTCAGAAAAACGTCTTGTTTCCTGCACAACCTCACCGCCGCCCTCTAAAATTTCAGTCTGACGGTAGATTTCATATTCAATAGCTCTGCCAACTGCCTTTACAGAGTTAAGGTTCTTGATTTCTGCTCTTGTACCAAGCTTTTCAGCGTCCTTTTCTGCAAGAGAAATGTTTACGTCACATCTCAAGGAACCCTGCTCCATTTTACAGTCGCAAACTTCCGCATATTTAAGGAGCAATCTTACCTTTTCAATGAACGCCATAACCTCTTCTGCACTATGGAAATCAGGCTCGGTTACAATTTCAATCAGCGGAATACCGCAACGGTTATAATCGGCAAGAGTTGCCTTAGAATAATCGTCATGAACTAATTTACCTGCATCTTCCTCAAGGTGGATACGGTTTATTCTAATTCTCTTATCACCCTCGCTTGTCTTGATGTCAACATAACCGTTGAGGCAGACAGGACGAGGCATCTGAGAAATCTGATATGCTTTAGGAAGGTCAGGATAGAAATAATTCTTTCTGTCCCACTTTGTGAAACGTGAAATTTCACAATTCATAGTATAACCTGCTTTTACTATATACTCAACCGCTGTGTGATTAAGTATAGGAAGTGTGCCGGGAAGTCCTGAGCAAACAGGACAGCAGCGGGAATTAGGCTCACCGCCGAATTCAGCAGAGCAGGTGCAGAATACCTTTGAATTTGTAAGGAGTTCTGCATGAATTTCAAGTCCTATTGTAGGATAAAATCTTGCCATTTTCTACAGTTCTCCTTTCTTATAATGTGCAGCGGACGGGTGTGAAAGTCTTTTCAAATGCGTCTGCTGTCTGAATTAATGTAGCCTCGTCAAATCTCTTGCCGACAATGCTCATACCGATAGGCATTCCGTTCTTGTCGTAACCGCAGGTTGTGTTGATTGCGGGGAGAGAGGCAATATTTACTGTAACTGTGCAAATATCGGCTGTATACATCTTTACAGGGTCATTATCCTGTGCGCCGATTTTATATGCAACGCTGGGAGCGGTAGGCGTAAGAATTACATCTGCCTGTTCAAATACAGCGTTATATTCCTTGATAATTTCCTGCTTGAGTGCAAGTGCCTTGCGGTAATATGCGTCATAGTAACCGCTGGAAAGTGCGTAGTTACCTAAAAGGATACGGCGCTTTACCTCTTCGCCAAAGCCTTTTGAACGGCTGTCACGAATCATTTCTTCAAAGCTCCTGCCCTCGCCTCTTAAACCATACTTGATGCCATCGTAACGGGAAAGGTTTGAGGCAGCCTCAGCAGAGGCAATAAGATAATAAGCAGGAACTGCATATTTCAGCGTACTTATGGAGCAATCCACAAGCTCTGCGCCCATTTTCTCATATTCCTTAGCCGCAGCCATAACCGCATTCTTTACTTCTTCGTCAACCGCATCACTGTAAAATTCCTTAGGGAGTGCGATTTTCATACCCTTTAAAGACTGACCAAGCTTTTCGTTGAAGTCTGTAAAAGGAACATTCTTGCTGGTTGCGTCATGGGGGTCAACACCTGCAATTGCATTTAAAATAATGCCGCAGTCCTCTGCTGTTCTTGCGATAGGTCCAATCTGGTCAAGGGAACTTGCGAATGCCACTAAGCCGTAGCGGGAAACTCTTCCGTAGGTTGGCTTAAGACCTGTAACGCCGCAGAAAGACGCAGGTTGACGGATAGAACCGCCTGTATCAGAGCCAAGTGCCGCTGTACATAAACCGGCAGAAACGGCTGCTGCTGAACCGCCTGAAGAACCGCCGGGCACACATTCTGTATCGTAGGGGTTTTTTGTCTTTGCAAAGGCGCTTGTCTGATTTGAACCGCCCATTGCAAATTCGTCCATTGAGGTTTTACCAAGCATTACGTAATTTTCAGCATTGAGTTTTTCAATTACTGTAGCATTATAGGGGGGGACAAAATCCTCTAACATTTTTGAAGAACAGGTTGTCTTTACACCATCGGTACAGATATTGTCCTTAATAGCAAGGGGAATACCTGTAAGCGCTCCTGCCTTGCCGCTGTCGATGATTTCCTGCGCTTTTTTTGCAGCCGCAACAGCCTCTTCTTCAGTAACTGTAATATAGGAAAGGAGCTTTCCGTCCTTTTCCTTTATTCCGTCAATAAATTCCTTTGCTGCCTCTTCTGCGCCGATTTCCTTGCTGTCAAGCATTTTACGCAGCTGTGCAACAGTTATGTTTTTTAAATCCATTTTATTTATCCTTTCATAAAAGGGCTTTTATTTCATTTAAATTATTCCATCATTTTCGGAACAACATAGCAATTATCACGAGGCTGTGTGTTCTGCTGGAGCTTTTCGGTATCAAAGGAGGGCTGTGCCTCGTCCTTTCTTAAATCGTCATAAGCAATTTCGTTTTTATCCTTTGTGTCATCATAGCTAACGTCAAAATCCTTGATTGTGTCCATAAGCTCTATAATGTCTGACATCTGCGCAATTGTCTTTTTCTGCTCTTCCTCTGAATAGTTCAGCTTTGAAAGATTGCATAAATGGTCAAGAGTTTTTATATCCATACTCTGCCTGTCCTTTCGTATTTTGTCGGCCTAAAGAAACACTAAGCCTATTATCCAATCTATTATACTATAAAATCACAAATATTGCAAGTAATTTTTTACACTTTTTCTTCCGATATGATTATTTTTTAACAGAAAAAATCTTATTATCCCTCTTTTTACTCCTTTTACTTGACTCAAAACCTATGAGATAGTATAATAAATTTATAATATTGCCAAAGAAAAGAGGCTGCTGTATGTATGATATAATTATTGCCGGATTAGGACCTGCGGGTGCTGTTCTTGCCGCTGCGCTTGATAAAAAATTTTCTGTGCTTTGCATTGACAAAAAGAAAAAAGAGGGCGGTTTTATGAAACCCTGCGGTGGACTTTTGGCTCCTGACGCACAAAAGGCACTGGCTAAGCTGGGGCTTAATCTGCCAAAAAACGTGCTGGTTGACCCGCAGATATTTTCTGTACGTACAATTGATATGGATAATCACCTTATACGCAGCTATCAGCGAATGTACATAAACCTTGACCGCCACAAGTTTGACTTATGGCTTATGTCGGAAATTCCGCAGAATGTAACGGTTGCACAAGGCTCGGTAAATAAAATCGAAAAAACAGCAAATGGCTATAAAGTCATCTTTTCCTCTGACGGAAAGGAAGAAACTGCGCAGTGCCGCTACCTTGTTGGCGCTGACGGTGCAAAATCAAATGTGCGACATTTTATTAATCCTGATTTCAAATGCCGCAGCTACATGGCAGTTCAGCAGTGGTTCAAAGAGGAAAACCCTACCCCCTTCTACTCCTGTGTTTTTGACAGTAAAATTACTGATTGCTATTCCTGGACGGTTTCAAAGGACGGCTATTTTATTTTCGGCGGTGCTTATCCCCGCAAAAATTCAAGGCAATTGTTTGAAAAGCAGAAAGAAAGCCTTCAAAAGCTGGGTATGAAGTTTGGTGAACCTATAAAAACAGAGGCTTGTCTTGTTCTTCGCCCTTCAGGAGTGAGTAGCTTTTGCTGTGGTAAGGACAATGTTTTTCTTGTGGGAGAGGCGGCAGGATTTATCAGTCCTAGCTCCCTTGAGGGTATCAGCAGCGCAGTTATCAGCGGAATAACTCTTGCTAAAGTGCTTAATTCAGGTGTCAAAAACCCTCTTAAGGCGTATTCAGGGGCAGTTCGCTCACTTCGTGCAAGACTTTGGGCAAAGGTACTGAAATGCCCGTTTATGTACACTCCCGCAATCCGTAAAATGGTTATGAAATCGGGAATTATGAGTATTGCCGTAAAGGGAGAGAATGAGTTTTAATGAAAAAAGGACGGTCAGAAACCGTCCTTTTATTATTAGTATCGTCTGAAACACTGCACCAACAATACAGGCAGCATCCAAAATAAATTATATCCTATTATAACCGCAGGTGAGAACACCAAAGTTTTTAAGGATAAAGCAAATATTGAGCCTAACACAACTGCTAAGAATATACCTGCCGTCATAACTGTCTGTGAAAGGTTTACGTCCTTTACAAGCTTTTTAGCCGCGATAATTGCCCTGCCGAATGCAGCAAAGGAACCGTTACAGGTTATTGCGCCTGAACCTCTTGAGGTATACTTGGTGGATTCTACGAAAATTTCGTGGAGATTTCCCTTAAGAACCTTTATTCTTTCAGGGTCAACATCAAATAAATCCGCAATTCGTCCGCCTGTAATAAGGGAGTCGGTTGTCTTTACGATAAGGGAAACCCCTCTGTCGGAAAGCTCACATAAGCAGTTTCTTATGTTGGGATTTGCTGTAAGTCTTACAAAAAATACTATGCTGAGTTCACCGTCTACAGCTAAATACACCGCGTCTGAACCATTGCGGCAGTATTTTGCAATTGCACTCATTTCGGGAACCTTTATGCTATGATGTTTCATGTGTTCACGGTTACCCATAAATACACGGCGGGTTCCGTACCAACCCATAACACCCATATTGTCCTCATAAACGCAGTCTTCAATCTCTTCTAACAGTTCGGTTTTCCTGTTTATCATTTCAAAGAATAATCTTGAAAGAATAGAGCCGCTTTTGATTGCAAGACTTGCCGCCAAAATAATTGCCTGGTCAAGGGTAATATCCGAACTGGAATTGTGGAGATGACAAGGCTTTATGTTTGTACATTCCACATTCTGCGCAGGGAAAATTGCCGCTACATCTGTCATAACAGCGTTGGTTTCGCTGAACTCCTCTGCTGCGCTGTAGCCTAAGATTGTACTTCCGCCCTTTAAAAGGGATTTTGTAGCACGGCGAAGGGGATTGTTTACAATAAACATTATTGAGAATGGTGCAAACAGACATACAAAACCGATTGCAACTGTACTTGCCCAGAAAATGTTGTTTTCCATTCCCTCAACATTGTTGGGGATAAAGTAGGCAAGAATGCCCAAAATAACACCTGCAACCAGTGAGGCAGGGGCTAAGAAACGTGAAATCCTGTCCGCCTTATCCTCGCAGTAGCTCTTACGCAGAAAATCTGTAAGGTACTCGGTCTTTCGCATTGCCGCAAGTACAGGCAACTGGGTTACAACACCCTTAGTAAAGGCGCTGACTTCACTTTCACCCTCAATAATATCCGCATAATAGCGGTTTTCATCAGCAGATATAAAGCGGAAATTCTTTCTCGCCCTGCTTATCATACTCAGTTTTCCAAGAGTGTTGAATAGTAAGCCCACCAGTGCAACCGCAATAAAGAGATATGCCTTGCTGCGTTGGAGATAGTCAGTGTTTGAAAGATGCAGAACGCCGCCCAGAATAGAAAGCACACTGCTTACCGCTACCATACTATCACAATCCGCCTTGCCTTTGAAAAGCTTGGTAATGCCGTTTCTGATTGCCGAACCGCAAAGCGCCATGCCTATTACACCCGTGATAAGATTAAGATAAATAAATCCGTCAGTATTGAACTTTTTGTCAAGGAAATTAACCTCAAGTCCGAAAAAGTCAAAGTTTATACTTGCGCCCAGTTCCTGCGCAAAGGTTATGCCGCAAAGGAAAATTGTAATTATCATCAGCAGCACAAAACGCAGTTTCAGGCTCTTATGGGTTTCGGTAAGGTCCTGCCAAATTTGTCCTTCATCATCAGTAATGTCGAAATCGTCCTCGTCTTCATCACTGTACTCAAAATCATCGTCATCTGTAATATCTTCCAGGACAAAATCCGTAATTCTTCTCTTTCTCTTTGTAGCAAGGGACTTTATCTTCTGTTCCTTTACCGTAGGGTCAGAAACAGGGATATGTCCTGTCTGCGGCATTGCCGCCCGTCCGATTTCTATAAGAAAACCGTTTGTCTGTGTATCGCTGCGGGACGCTTTTTCAAGCTGTTCTGTAACAGAACGGGGGGATTGCGCCGCAATATCACTAAGTCTTTTCTGCTCTAATGTCTTGTTAATTGAGGCAAGTAAGGGGTCTGTGCTCTTTTTCTTTACGGGAACCTCTGCAGTTGCCTCTTTTTTACTTGGTACTTCTGCAGTATCTTCCGCTTTCTTACCGGGTATTTCAACTGTACCGCCTCTTAAGATTTCGTCCTCGCTTTTCTGCGGCTTTACAATTTCTGCAGTGTCGCCAAAGCTTTCGCTCAGAACAAAGGTCTTGCTCAAATCTATAGCCGGTTCGTGAGAAACAGGGGCGAAATCAGGCATTATCATTGTTTCACCGGAAATTATATCCTCTATAGGCTTATCGGCAATTTTTGTGTTTGCCTTTGCAATTTCCTTTAAATCATCTCCTGCAATGCCCTGTGTATCTCCTGAAAGCTGATTTGCGGGGATTGTTTCTATAATCTGTGTAAAACCTGCCTTTTCTCCCTTGTCATAAGGATTAAAGGCAGTAAGGAAGTCGTCGGGGTCCTCAAGAGAAATTTCTCGCTCAAGCCTTTTCTGCGCCTCTTCGTCAACCTTCGTCTGTCTTAATTCCTTTTCAAGCTCCAGCTCTTCAGGTGTTGCGTCAACAGGCTTTTGCTCCGCCTCTTCGTCCTCTATTCGTGGCAGTTCTATGGGTGCCTCCTCAAAAATAATGCTTTTTGTAGCAAACATTTTTTCGGACTCTTCTTCAGCCTTGCGCAGACGTTCAGCCTCTTTTCGTGCTGCCTCCTGCTCCTCTTCAGCAAGGGCAGCAATTCGTGCTGCCTCTTCTGCCTTTCGCTGTTCTTCCTCTTCCTTAAGACGCTGTATTTCAGCCGCCTCTTCTTCTGCTTTCTTGCGTTTCAGTTCCTCACGGCGCTTTTGTTCGTCAAGCTCTGCCTGACGCTTTCTTTTAGCCTCTTCCTCTGCTCTGCGCTTTGCCTCTGCTTTTCTTGCCTTTTCCTCAGCCGCAAGACGTTCCTTTTCCGCCTTTGCTTTTCTGCGCTGCTCTTCCTTCTGACGGGCTTTTTCTTCTTCTTCTCTTTTTGCCGCCTCTGCTTTTGCTTTCTGCTCGGCTCTGCGCTGTGCTAATTTTTCCTCTGCCGCGCTTTTCTTTCGGGGTGCGGGGCTGTAGGTTTCGCCTAAAATGTCTTCAACGCTGAATTCTCTATGATTTTCGGCTTTTTTGCCGCCGTCGCTTTTTCGCTTTGTTTCTATCTCAGCAAGAATATCATCAAGAGATAAATCATCTTTCGGCATCTTGGCACCTCCTATCTTCTGTGTCTTACAACCTCATACATAAGAATACCGCCGCTGACGGAGGCATTCAGAGAATTTACCTTTCCATACATATCTATGGATAAAATCATATCGCAGCTTTCACGCACCAATCGTCCTAGTCCGAAACCCTCAGACCCGATAACCAATGCAACTGCGCCGCTTAAATCCGCCTTATGGAAGGGCTGACCGTCAGCCTCTGCTCCATAGACCCATATATTTTTCTTTTTTAAGTCGTTTATTGTATCAACAAGATTTGACACTCTTGCAACTTTCAGCCAATTTGCTGCACCTGCTGATGTTTTATAAACCGTTGAGGTGAGCCCTGCACTTCTGCGCTTTGGAATAATTATACCATGCGCACCCGCCGCCTCTGCGGTTCTTATAAGTGCGCCTAAATTATGAGGGTCCTGTATCTCATCGGCAATTATAATAAAAGGCGGTTCACCCTTTTCCTCTGCTACCTTAAGCAGCTCATCTACCGTCGCATATTCCGCAGCCGCTAACACTGCAGCGACGCCGCCGTGCTTTCCGCCCTCAGAAAGTGTGTTGAGCTTTTCGTCGTTTGCGTCCTTTACTACCGCTCCCGTCTCTTTTGCTAAGGAAATTATCTTACCTAATCCCTTTGCGCTTTTTTGTATATAAACGGTGTCTATGCTCTTGCCTGAAAGCAACGCCTCTGTGACAGCATTACGCCCGTAAATCACCTGTTCTTCCATTCTTATGTTCCCTTCTCCTACAGAAAAAAATAATATTCCATAATAATAATCTATATTATATCATATTTCGCCCTTAAATTACAATACCTTTTTTAATTTATTTATATAAAAACTCAATATGATTGACATAAAATGCCTGTTATGTTAAAATTATCCTAGTACAATAAAAAAGGATGGGCTGCATGAATAAATTATCAGTTGCTACTTTAATCGGACGGATTTTTGCCGCTGCGTTGTCAGGAATTGTAGGTCTTGCAGCATTAATCCTATATATCCTTACTTCTTCCTCACAATTTTTGTTTATAACCGTTATTGCTGTTGTCTGCGCTGTTTTCGGCGCAAAAGCAAAGTCAAAATGGCTTATTGCATACATTGTGGGCGGTATTATTCTTTTGCTGTATATGGGATTTACAGGCAGTTTTTCAAGCGACAAAGCCTTTCAATACCCCTTTCAAAAATGGTACGCTCACGAAAAAGGCGGGTTTGATGTTACATTTCTTCCTGACGAGTTGCCTGATACAGTTTATAGCTACAGTACTGAATTCATGCCCTCCGTTTTGCAAGGCAGCGGATATTATTCTGTATTTGTTGAAACAGACGCAAAAACCGTTGCCGACGTAAAGAATACTGCTGAGAAAAGAGCAATGGAGATATTGCCGCTGACTGAATGTATGGACGAATATACAATTGTAGATTGTATTAAAAATGATTCAGGCTCTTTTTGCTACGTATATGATGATGCAGAAAAAACAGGTTTTTATGTATATGTGCCTATCGAGGCAATAAAAAATGCAGATGAATATTGTGTTTATGTAGCATACACCGATTATGATTTTAACCACCCCGATACTCGTGCGTACATTATAAGCGAAAGCTCAAATGCGGTTGTGTGGTCTATTATATAAAAAATGACGGCATTTTTGCCGTCATTTCAGCTTGTAGAAAAAGTCTTATTTCTCAAAAAACGAGCGTAGCGAGAAATCTAAAAAGTTTTCGGTGCAGTTTACTGTTAGCCTTCTTACAAAAGGCTTGGCAGGGGCAAGGGGCGGCAGCCCCAAATACTTGTGAAAGCTCCTCACTACTTAAAAGCAAGGTTTATCAATAGTCTGAAATGTCGGCTTTTTGCCGTCATTTTTACTTTCTATAAAGTCCAATCTATCTCTTCAATGCCGTTTTGTTTCAGAAATTCATTGCATTTTGAAAAATGACGGCAGCCGAAAAATCCGTTATGTGCTGAAAGGGGACTTGGGTGCGCACAAGTAAGGATTTTATGTATGGGATTAGTAATAAGAGCGGTTTTTGCTCTTGCGTTTGCTCCCCACAATATAAATACAACCGGCTTTTCCCTTTCATTCATAACCTCAATTATACGGTCAGTGAATATTTCCCAACCCTGCCCTCTATGGCTGTTGGCTGCTCCTCTGCGTACAGTAAGAGCGGTGTTAAGCAGTAAAACACCCTGCTGCGCCCATTTGGTCAAGTCGCCCTTTTCCGAAATCGGAATGCCTAAGTCGGCATTAAGCTCCTTGTATATGTTTTTCAGCGAGGGCGGGAGTGCAGTGCCGTCCTTTACCGAAAAGGCAAGGCCGTGTGCCTGTCCGGGCTCATGGTAGGGGTCCTGACCTAATATGACCGCCTTTACGTCTTCATAAGAGGTCAGTTTTAAAGCATTGAATATATCATACATTCCGGGATAAATAGTATAGGTGTTGTATTCTGCCTTTAAAAATTCTCTTAGCTTGAGATAATAAGCCTTTTCAAATTCTCCTTTGAGCAATATATCCCACTGATTGCCTAAATTTACCATAGTGTACCTCTATTCATAATGTCTTATAAGCCTGTCAATAAATTCATAAGTTTCCGGTGCCGCTGTTTGCAAAACCTGAGGCTCAAGCAGATAAGCCGCTCCCGCTGCTGCAAAAAATTCCTCATTGTAGTCGTCATCATCAACCACTTCTACAAAAACCTTGTCCTTTTCTCTGTAGAAAATCTGCATAAATTCGTCGCTGTCGCTGATTTTATCGTTAGCGTTATCATAAGCGTGGAAAAGCTCATGGTAAACAACGTCTACATTGAAAGTATCGGTGGCAATATAAATAGTGCTGCCCTGAGTTAGCCCAAGCGCCTTGCCGCCGTTTTTTATTATGGGGATTGCCAAATCCCCGCCTGTAAAATACATATCCGTGCAGCATTCTACAAGGACATCGGGTGCCGACTCAAGCATATATGCGTGACCGATAAAATAATCCTTGTTTATTTCACCGCATTTGTATACGTCAATCCCTCTGTAGGTGCCGCAAAACTCACGGCTAAGGAGATACTGGGTTTTGTAGCTGGTTAAAAACTGACCCATCAGTATTCCTATTCCAACCGCCACTGCTACAATCAGCACATATTTTACATAGCGTAATTTTTCTCTACTCATTATACTCTCCGTTTATACCAAAGAAAAGTAAAGTCCTGCAAAAATGCCTGTTGTAATGGCAAGAATGCCGATTATAACAAGGCAGAATGCCAATCCGCCCTTTCCAAAATCAACCTTTTGATTCATGTCATTCATAGGTACAGGTGGCACTATGGGAGTCTGTGGTTTTTCGTAAATTCCGCCAAATGCAGGTTCAGTCTTAAACTCTGCTGTTTCTTCAACAGGCTTTGTTTCTGCCTCACGTACAGGCTCATCTGCTGCATACTCAACCCTTGTGCCGCAATAGGTACAGAATGCTGCACCTGTTTCTATTAAATTACCGCATTTTTTACAATTCATAATTTTTCCTTTCTTCTCACCGATTAAACACCGTGTATTCTGAAATATTCAAAAAGATACTGCTGCGCAATCCCCTTGTGTTCACCCATACATTCGGGCAGCCCGTCAGGGTAATACTGCGCAACTACTCTTTTTATCCATACGTCCATAGGGAATGCCTCTGTTTTATGATACGCAAAAAGCAGCACACAATCCGCCACTTTATCCCCGACTCCCGTGATTTTCTTAAGCTCCGCCTTTCCCTCGTCATAGCTCATATCATAAATCCTGTCGAGGTCAACGGTTTTATCATTAGTTTTTCGCACTGCGTCAAGAATATACCTGTTGCGAAAACCTGCACGTAACGGAGCAAGGTCCGTTTCGGTTATTTCTGCCATTTTCTCCGCCGTCGGAAAAGCATAGCCGTTTTCATTTTTCTCGCCAAAACACTCACAAAGCCGTGAAACTATTCCCTTTATGCGGGTAATGTTGTTATTCTGAGAAATAATAAAACTTATAAGGGTTTCAAAAGGCTCCTGCCGTAAAACACGCAGACCTTTATTTTCCCCTGAGGCAAGGCGAAGTGTTTCGTCCTGCGAAAATTTTTCGATAATTCCGCTGTAGTCGGTTTGAGTGTCGAAATAGCTAAGCCAATAGGGTAAATCCTCTTCCTTGTATTCAAGAAGGGTTATGCCGTCCTTTTCCTGCCTTAGTTTAAGAAATCTGCCTCCCGAAAAGCCTGAAAAAACACCGTTTTCGTCATGCTGCCAACGGAATGCCTGACCGCCCTCTAAAGTTTGCAACAAATTCAGAGTATCGGTTTTATAAAAATATTCTTTTGACAAAAAAATTATCCTGCCTTATGTAATTTTTCACAAAAATTCAACGAAAATAAAAAAATTTCGGAAAACTCT
>JAZUOE010000014.1:0-6178 GCA_045604505.1 Ruminiclostridium sp.
TCACAGAACGACATGGCTACGATCCGACTTTGTTGCAGGTGTCAATAACGTTATCATCACGGATAGAGCCGCCGGGCTGTGCAATAAATTCAACACCGCTCTTGTGCGCTCTTTCGATGTTGTCGCCGAAGGGGAAGAATGCGTCAGAGCCTAAAGCAACGCCCTTCATTGTGTCAAGCCACTCACGCTTTGCCTCACGTGTGAATACTTCGGGCTTAACCTTGAACCATTTCTGCCATTCGCCCTCTGCGAGAACGTCCATATAGTCATCACCGATGTAAAGGTCAATTGTGTTATCACGGTCAGCACGTCTGATGTCATCAACAAACTGTAAACCAAGTACCTGAGGTGACTGTCTTAAATACCAGTTATCAGCCTTCTGTCCTGCAAGACGTGTGCAGTGGATTCTTGACTGCTGACCAGCGCCGATACCGATAGCCTGACCGCCACAAGCATAAGCTACAGAGTTGGACTGTGTGTATTTTAATGTGATAAGTGCAATAGCAAGGTCAATCTTTGCAGATTCAGGGTGAGTTTTGTTTTCTGTAACCATATTTGCAAAAAGATTTTCGTCAATAACAAGCTCGTTTCTGCCCTGTTCAAAGGTAATACCGTAAACCTGCTTTCTTTCGATAGGAGCGGGAACGTAGTTTTCATCAATCTTAATGATGTTGTATGTACCTTTTCTCTTGGATTTAAGAATTTCAAGAGCCTCTGCTGTATAGCCGGGAGCAATAACACCGTCAGAAACTTCACGCTGAATCATTTTTGCTGTACAAGCGTCACATTCATCAGAAAGTGCGATAAAGTCACCGTAAGAGGACATTCTGTCAGCGCCTCTTGCTCTTGCGTAAGCACAAGCTAAGGGAGTGAGTTCACCTAAATCGTCAACCCAGTAGAATTTCTTTAATGTATCGGAGAGGGGCAGACCAACTGCAGCACCTGCGGGAGATACGTGCTTGAAAGATGTAGCGGCAGGAAGTCCTGTTGCCTTCTTTAATTCCTTAACAAGCTGCCAACCGTTGAATGCGTCCATAAAGTTGATGTAGCCGGGCTTACCGTTTAATACTTCAATAGGAAGTTCACCGTCTTCCATAAAAATTCTTGAGGGTTTCTGATTAGGGTTACAGCCGTATTTGAGTTCAAGTTCTGTCATTTTCGTTAATCCTTTCGATATTTTTGTTATATGGGCGGATTATATCCGTCCTGTGATTAATTGTTCTTATTTACAATTCTGGATTCATACTTGCCTGTTTCAAGGTCTATATATCTTGTAAAGAGAGATACCTTATTATCAGCGTTAAGGTTATCCCAAACAAGCTTTGTGAATGCGTCAAGGTCAAGGTCAGGGAGAATAACCTTCTTAGGTTCACCTTCAAAACTGGGAAGTCTGCCGTTTTCTTCGTCACGTGCGTAGGTATGGATAAAGCGGCCGATACCGTTTTCGGGGCAATTGTAAGCAAAAGTATTTCTGATGCAGCAATCAGGGTTGCCATCATCACTCTTTAAAATGGACATTGCAAAATTAAAGCCGCCGTCCTCAAGGTGTATAATACCGGAAATTCTAGGTGTGTAGTTGGGCTTATCGTCCTCAAATTCACGTGTTCTTAAGGACTGCTCAAAAGTCATCTGTCTGTCCATAAGCTCGTAGATTGTATCTGTCTGGTCGCCGTTTGTAACAATTGTCTTGTTGCCAAGTACACGAACGGGAGCGTAGATAATAAGGTGGGGGTCAACCATTTTGGACTCGTCAAAAGCCTGTGTTCTGATACCCTCGCCGTCCTCTACAAATACACGGTTACGGCTGTTTTCACTTCTGCCCATGATGAAATAAGCAATCATAGCCTTCTTTCCGTCAGCAGATTTACCAAGCATAATGCCTCTGCCGTGATAGGGGAGAGTGGTGAGTTCCTTTTCAAATGCAATTGTTTCCATAATATCTTTCCTTTCTGATATAAATTTAGTCAATAAAGCAATTTACAAAATTAAATTCATCATCAGTTGAATATTCCTGCCATGCGTCGCAATATTCAAATGAACCGCAGTATATAAGCTTTCCGTTGCGCAAGGTAAGTTCAAGCCCGTGTTCGGGTTCCCAATCACATTCACATTCAAGATGGTAACCAATGATATTTTCTTTTGGTTCTTCTATAATAAGGGTAGTAGGGTGAATGTGTTTAAGAATTTCATTGTCAGGTGTATCTTCAGCAAACTCCATAGGAACTTCCATTCCGAACTCAGCCCATTCATCAAGCATATAAAGACAATATTGTTTAGAAGCAGAACATATTTTCTCAATTGTTTCCTCAGGGAGACAATTGAGATTGCAAACACAGCTTTCGGCGTAATCCATATCGACTTCTTCATTAATTAATACGTTTATTTCAACGTCGAACAACTCAAATCTTGCCTTACCTTCAAGACCGAACTCTCCGATTTTTATATTGTTAATCATTGAATTATTCTACCTTTCACTAGTATATTGCTTAGTGTCAAATATCAGCGCTTTATTATGAGATGACCGCCTTTCCGTCTGCCACTGTGATTTTTTCATCGCAGAACAACTGTACCGCCTTAGGCAGTATTTTCCATTCAGCCTCTTCCATAATTCTCTTTTGGAGAGTTTCAGGAGTGTCGCCGTTCTTTACTTCAACTGCTTTTTGGAGAATAATGGGGCCGCCGTCACATTCTTCAGTTACAAAATGCACTGTAGCACCGCTTAATTTAACACCCTTTTCAAGTGCTGCCTCATGGACGTGGAGTCCGTAAAATCCTTTTCCGCAGAAAGAGGGGATAAGGGCAGGGTGGACATTCATCATCTTATAAGGGAAAGCCTGACAAACCTGCTCATCAAGAATTGTCATAAATCCTGCATAAACTACAAGGTCAGCCTTTTCTTCCTGTAAAAGCTCAGTCATAGCCTTACTGTAGGCGGTAACGTCAGCATAATCCTTTCTTACAAGGGTGACAGCCTTAATGCCGTTATTTTTGGCACGTTCAAGCGCGTAAGCGTCCGCTTTTGAGGAGATAACGCAGGTGATTTTTCCCTGCCCTAATTCTCCTCTTTTTTCGGCGTCGATAAGCGCCTGTAAATTAGTGCCGCCGCCTGATACAAGGACAACAATATTTTTCATAGTGTGCCTCTCTTTCTGAGGATTATTCAATGATAATACCTTCGCTGCCGTTTACGATTTCACCGATTTCATAAGCGGCAATGTCAAATTCCTTCATAATTGCGATTGCCTCTGCTACGCTTTCCTTAGGAATAACAATTGACATACCGATACCCATATTAAAGGTGTTGTACATATCGTGTTCGTCAATATTTCCGCGCTCCTGCAGCAGCTTGAATATGTAGGGCAGTTCATAGCTGTTCTTATTAATCTTTGCTGTCTTGCCGTCAGGGAGTGAACGTGGAATATTTTCGTTAAAGCCGCCGCCTGTAATATGGCTGATAGCCTTTACATTAACCTTTTCAAGGAGAGCAAGTACAGCCTTTACGTAAATCTTTGTAGGAGCAAGGAGCGCCTCGCCTAAAGTTCTGCCGTCAGGGAGTATTTCCATGAGAACTTCCTTGTTTGTAATATCAAATACCTTTCTTACAAGGGAGAAACCGTTAGAGTGTACACCTGTAGAGGCAAGACCGATGATAGCGTCGCCTTCTGCAACTGTGTTGTTATCAATAATCTTCTTCTTGTCAACTACGCCTGTGCAGTAACCTGCAATATCGTACTCGTCATCAGGCATCATGCCGGGATGCTCAGCAGTTTCACCGCCGATAAGCGCACAGCCTGACTGTACACAGCCCTCAGCTACACCTGCAACGATTTCTGCAATCTTTTCAGGATAGTTTTTGCCACAAGCAATGTAGTCAAGGAAGAAAAGGGGCTTTGCACCGCAGCAGATAATGTCGTTTACGCACATAGCAACTGCGTCAATACCGATAGTGTCATGCTTATCAAGGAGCATAGAGAGCTTGAGCTTTGTGCCAACGCCGTCTGTACCGGAAACAAGTACGGGTTCTTCAATACCCTTTAAATCAAGTGCAAAAAGACCGCCGAAACCGCCTATTCCGTCCATAACTCCAGGAATATTTGTGCGTTCAACGTGCTTTTTCATAAGCTTTACGGATTCGTAACCTGCTGTTACGTCAACACCCGCTGCCTTATAGCTTTCGGAAAAACTGTTTTTCATAGTTATAAATCCTTTCTGTTGTTGGTTTATTCATTACCTGTCCAGCAGTATGTACAGAGATTGCATTCGGGAAGACCGATTGCCTTTACAGTGCCGGGCAGGGACTGGAATTCAAGTGATGTTAGCTTTAATCGGCGGCAGATTTCATCACGGAGATATCTGCCTCTTTCGGTAGAGGAGTCGCAGTATTCACGAATGAACTGAACACCTGCCTCACCCTCTCTTTCGTGGATAATCTTTCTCGCGATAAGGTCAAGCTCAGAGTTACTCCTGGAGAAATTGAGGAACTTACAGCCATACATGATAGGAGGACAAGCGGAGCGCATGTGAACTTCCTTTGCGCCGTTCTCGTAAAGGAACTCAACAGTTTCTCTCATCTGTGTGCCTCTTACAATACTGTCGTCAACAAACAGGAGCTTTTTTCCCTCGATAAGTTCATGGACGGGGATTAATTTCATTTTTGCAACCTGGTTACGCATATTTTGGTTCTGCGGCATAAAGCTGCGGGGCCAGGTAGGAGTGTATTTTACAAAAGGTCTTGCAAAAGGAATACCGCTGCGGTTTGCATA
Source organism: Ruminiclostridium sp. (assembly GCA_045604505.1). Taxonomy (GTDB): domain Bacteria; phylum Bacillota; class Clostridia; order Oscillospirales; family Ruminococcaceae; genus Ruminiclostridium_E. The sequence continues at coordinate 4,764 of JAZUOE010000014.1, forward strand.
ACCGATAGCATGAGGAATACCCGAATCGGGTACACCGCAAATATAATCAACGTCAGGAAGAGTGCCGTTTTTAATGTCTGTTTCTGCCATGATTTCACCATTGCGGGTTCTCATGGTTTCAACCGTTACACCCTCATAAACTGCGTTTGGATAACCGTAATATGTCCAAAGGAAAGAACAAACTCTCTTTTCATTGTTTGAACCCTCTTTCAGCACTTCAAAGCCCTCAGGGGTAAGCATTACGATTTCTCCTGCCTCAAGCTCCTTGCAGGTTTCATAACCCAGCTTTTGGAATGCAAAAGACTCTAAAGAAAAACAGTAGCCGTCATCACGTTTACCGATTATGATAGGGAGTCTACCCTGCTTATCTCTTGCAAGAATAATACCGTCCTTTGTGAGAATTGCAAGAGAGCTGGTGCCCTTAATTTTTTGCTGAGCGTACTGAATACCCTTTACTAACGTAGATTTCTGCGCAATAAGATAACCGATAAGTGCGCTGGAATTAACCATACCGCTGCTCATTGTTTCAAAACTTGCGTAATCTGCGTCAAAAAGCTCGTTCATAAGCTCATTGTAGTTACTGATGACACCAACATTACAAATTGCGTAGGTGCCGAATTTGGAACGAACAAGTATAGGCTGCGGGTCACTGTCGCTGATACAGCCGATACAAAGCCCACCCTTCATTCCTACTGCGTCATCTTCAAATTTTGTTCTGAAGGGAGTGTTTTCAATGCTGTGAATGGCTCTTTGAAATCCAAGCTCGTCACAATATGCGGTCATGCCGCCTCTTTTTGTGCCCAAGTGGGAATGATAGTCCGTACCAAAGAACACGTCGGTTACGCAATCATTTTTTGAGGCTGCTCCGAAAAATCCGCCCATAATTTATATCCTTTCTTTGTCAAAACAGGTTTATTTTATTTCTTTTGCTGTTTCCTGCATTTTTTTCTCTGCATCAAGGTTCTTTTGGTGCTGCTGCTCCTTGAAATCAGCGTATTTCTTAGCTAATTCCTCATCAGAAACAGATAAAATCTGCACTGCTAGATAACCTGCGTTTGCTGCACAATCAATGCCGACACAAGCAACCGGAACTCCGGGAGGCATCATAACAGAAGAGAGAAGTGCGTCCACACCGTCTAAAACTTTTGCCTTAACGGGGAGAGCAATAACAGGCAGGGTTGTATTAGCGGCAAGGGCTCCTGCAAGATGAGCGGCCATACCTGCTGCGCCAATTAAAACACCGAAATCTTTATCACGTGCGCTTTTTGCAAATTCAGCAGCCTCTGCGGGGGAGCGGTGAGCTGACATAACGTGGAGTTCAAAGGGTACTCCGAACTGAGCGCAGACTTCTGCCGCCTTTTTGACTACGGGAAAATCACTGTCACTTCCCATGATAATACCGACTTTTTTCATAA
>JAZUOE010000015.1:0-8919 GCA_045604505.1 Ruminiclostridium sp.
AGCACCGCAGTTTTTACATATTTTCATATTTGTTTCCTTTCCCTTCTGGATTAGATTGCTTATTAATTGTATAATAATATGGTAAAAGTATACCAAAAAACATGATTTTTGTCAATACATAAAGGGCAGTCTGTAAAAAAACGGAATATTTTGAAAAAAGCGCGGAAAAGCCTTGACAATCGGGGTTAAATGTGATAAAATAATCTTACCTCGAAAAGGGGCTTATTTTTTTGCGCATTTTTTGCGTATATGTCCCTTCCGCAGTTAAGGGTATTGCGGGTATACGAGGGAGGCTTAGTTCATTCAAAAGAATGAATAATAAAATAGGAGGTGCCGAAATGAGAGTTAAAATTACACTCGCTTGTACTGAATGCAAGCAGCGCAATTACAACACCAAGAAAAACAAGAAGAACGACCCTGACAGAATCGAGCTTAACAAGCACTGCAAGTTCTGCCGCAAGCACACTCTCCACAAGGAAACCAAGTAAGGAGGATCAGTATGGCAAACGAAAAGGCAACAACAAAGCCTTCTGCACCCAAGGGACAGAAGAAGTCTGTTGTGAAGTATTTTAAAGACGCCAGATCCGAATTCAAGAAGGTAGTGTGGCCATCAAGAAAGCAGGTTATCAACAATACTATTGTTGTTATCGTTTCGATGGTTGTAAGCGGTTTGGCTATCTGGGGCGTAGACACACTGTTTATGTTCCTGATTAAGCTTATGCTTGGCAAGTAAGTTCATTTTATGACGCAAATTGAGAAGTAAGGGGATTTAAGATGTCAGAAGCTAAATGGTATATTTTACACACCTACTCAGGCTATGGGAATAAGGTTGCAAACGACATTAAAACATTGGCAGAAAACAGAAATCTTCAGCATCTTATCGAAGATGTAATGGTTCCCATCGGTCCTGCGACCGATGATTACGGAAAGCCCATTCTCGACAGAGAAGGCAACCAGAAGGAAGAAAAGCTGTTCCCCTGTTATGTATATGTCAAGATGGTTATGACAGACGAGTCCTGGTACATCTGCCGCAATACAAGAGGCGTTACCGGATTTGTAGGTCCCGGGTCAAAGCCCATTCCGCTCACAGAAGAGGAAGTTATCAATCTCGGCGTTGTGAAGAAGGTTTCCGAAGCAACAGTTGCAGTCGGCGATATGGTAAATATCATATCCGGTGCGCTTGAAGGCTTCGAGGGTACGGTTAAGGAAGTAGATGAAGCCGCAGGTACTGTTCTCGTTACAGTTGCAATGTTCGGCAGAGAAACACCTACTACCCTGGAATTATCAGCAGTTGAGAAAATCAACTAAACGTTACGTTTTTTTTGGAGGTAATTAAAAATGGCTCAGAAAGTAGTCGGATTTATTAAATTACAGATTCCCGCAGGTAAAGCTACACCTGCTCCCCCTGTTGGTCCTGCTTTAGGTCAGCACGGTGTTAATATCATGGCATTTACAAAGGAATTCAACGAGCGTACAAAGAATGACGCAGGTCTTATTATCCCTGTAGTTATCACTGTTTACGCTGACAGAAGTTTCTCTTTCGTTACAAAGACTCCCCCTGCAGCAGTTCTTATCAAGAAGGCTTGTGGTATCGAAACAGCATCCGGTACACCTAACAAGACTAAGGTTGCTAAGATTACAAAGGCTCAGGTTCAGGCTATCGCTGAACAGAAGATGAAGGACCTCAATGCTGGTTCTATCGAAGCTGCTATGTCTATGATTGCTGGTACAGCTCGTTCTATGGGCGTACAGGTTGTAGATTAATTAAAAATTAAGTACGATTAAAATAATTTATGCGTGGGAGGTTTTATACCGTTTGACCACAAGGAGGATTTAACAATGAAGCACGGAAAGAAATATGTTGAAAGTGCAAAGCTCGTTGAAAACGGAAAGTTCTACGAAGTAGGCGAGGCTTGCGATTTAGTTTGCAAAACTGCAAAGGCTAAGTTCGATGAAACAATCGAAATTCACGTTAGATTAGGCGTTGACTCCCGTCACGCTGACCAGCAGGTAAGAGGCGCTGTTGTATTACCTAACGGTACAGGTAAGACTGTAAGAACAATGGTATTTACAAAGGGCGATAAGATTGCTGAAGCTCAGGCTGCAGGTGCTGATTACATTGCTGATGATGATACAGTTAAGAAGATTATGGACGGCTGGATGGACTTCGACGTTGTAATTGCATCTCCCGACATGATGGGTGTTGTAGGTCGTTTAGGTAAGGTTTTAGGTCCTCGTGGTTTAATGCCTAACCCTAAGGCTGGTACAGTTACACCTGACGTTGCTAAGGCTGTTACAGACGCTAAGGCTGGTAAGATTGAATACCGTCTTGATAAGACAAACATCATTCACTGCCCTATCGGTAAGGCATCTTTCGGTCAGGCTAAGCTCGAAGAAAACATGGAAGCACTTATGGGCGCTATTGTTAAGGCAAAACCTGCTGCTGCTAAGGGTCAGTACCTTAAGAGCTGCACACTTTCCTCTACAATGGGACCTGGTGTAAAGGTTAGCACAGCTAAGTACGGCTGCTAATTAATTCATAACAATAAAAGGGTGTAGCGGTAGCTATGCCCTTTATTTGTAAGAAAGGAAATGGAAATGGAAAAGGAAATCACTCTTGTAATAATGGCTGCAGGTATTGGTTCGCGTTTTGGTGAGAGAATTAAACAGCTAGAGCCGGTTGGTCCAAGCGGTGAGCTTATTATTGATTATTCTGTTTTTGACGCTGTAAAGGCAGGTTTCAACCACATTGTCTTTATTATAAGAAAGGACATTGAGGCGCTGGTGCGTGAAAAAATCGGCGACAGACTTTCACAGCACGTTAAAATTTCCTATGCCTTTCAGGAGAAAGAGGATATTCCTATAAGAAAGGAACTTGCCTCTGCCCGTAAAAAGCCTTGGGGAACAGGACAGGCGGTACTTGCTGCCCGTAATATTATAAACGGCCCCTTTGCTGTTATAAATGCTGATGATTTTTATGGGGCAGACGCTTACAAAATCATATATGAATACCTCAAAAACGCCGACAATGAGGCTGAATATGCTCTTTGCGGCTTTAAAATCGAAAATACATTAAGTGAAAACGGCACAGTAACACGTGGAATTTGTAAAGTCAGCGACGGATTACTCAAGGGTCTTGAGGAAACAAAGGAGATAAAGCGCGGCGAAAACGGTACAATCACAGGCGCTTATAACGGTGAAACTAAGGCAATCTCCGATGGTGCGGTTGCGTCAATGAATATGTGGTGCTTTACACTTGATTTTATAAAAAAGCTGGAAATACAGTTTTCTGATTTTCTTGCAAAAATTGATGAAAATAACGTTGACGGCGGAGAATTTCTTGTTCCCATAGAGGTGGATAATCTGCTTAAACAGGCACAATGTCAGGTGAAGGTGCTGACTACTGAAAGCAAGTGGTTTGGCATGACCTACGCTGAGGACGTTGAGGCGGTTAAGACTTCTCTTAAGGAATACGTGGAAAAGGGAATTTATCCCGAAAATTTGTGGTAAATATTAAAGGGCGGACATGATTTACATGTTCGCCCTTGCTTTGCTTATGTAATTATTCGGCATTTTCCCCGTCGCTCATCTGAAGATACTGCTCTTCGGCATCTGTCTGCAGGGATTTAAGCTGTTGTACTGCTTTAACCTGCGCGTCAGGTTCTTTTTCCATAAGCTCAATGATGTCTGTAACGCCATTGAAAAGTAAGTGGTAGAGTTTTTTGTAATCAACCATATTATTCCCGTCCTTTCTGAAATGCCTAGTCCTTTTTGGACTTCCTACTGTAATTTACATTATATCAGCGAATATCCGCAATTGTCAATGCTTTCGACATTTTATTCGGAATTTTCGTTCGACAGTTTTCGACAAAATTCGACAAAAGGGTTATTTGACAAAAGCATAAAAATATGCTATCATCACATTAATATCATTAAAAAAGGAGCAACCCTATGTTTGACGCTTTAAAAGTAAAAAATCAGTGTGTAGAATGGATAAGACAGTTTTTTGAGGAAAACGGCAAGGATTGTAATGCCGTAATCGGAATTTCCGGCGGTAAGGACAGCTCTGTTGCTGCCGCTTTATGCGTTGAGGCACTAGGCGCTGACCGTGTTATCGGGGTGCTTATGCCCTGCGGTGAACAGTTCGATATTTCCTGCTCATATATGTTGGTGGAACATCTTAAAATCAAGCATTATGTAGTAAATATAAAGGACGCAGTTGAAGGGCTTAAAAACAGCATTCCCGCTGACCTGGAGCTGAGCAATCAGAGCCTTGTAAATCTTCCGCCCCGTATCAGAATGTCAACCCTTTATGCTGTTTCTCAGAGCTGCAACGGCAGAGTTGTAAACACCTGCAATCTTTCTGAGGATTGGGTGGGTTATTCCACACGCTATGGTGACGCTGCAGGAGATTTCAGTCCTTTATGTAACCTTACAGTTGCAGAGGTTAAGGAAATAGGCAGACTTACAGGACTTCCTGACGAATTGGTGGACAAGACCCCTATTGACGGACTTTGCGGCAGGACTGATGAGGATAATTTAGGCTTTACCTATGCTGTTCTTGACCGTTATATAAGAACAGGGGAAATTGACGATGAGGCAACTAAAGAGAGAATTGATACCCTGCATCGCAGAAACCTTTTCAAGCTGCAGCTTATGCCCTCTTTTAAGCCTGAAATCTGAATTTGGCAAGTTTATAGGGAGGTGAGAAATTGCGTAAACAAAGCATTGCTAACCGCTGGTTTTTCAACAGCTTTGGTGTTGTTGCCATACTTCTTGTAGTGCTTAATATTGCCTTTTACTTTATAATCAGGAGCTTTTATTATAACGGCGCAAGGCAGTATATTGAAACAGAGGCAAGTATTGTTGCGGGGGTTTTAGAGCGTTTTTATGACGACACCCTCACCGACTATACCGACGAAATGCGTACTGCGGTTGAAGAATTTGAAAAGAAAAACTATGCGGAGCTTATGGCAATAAACTCACAAGGTAAGGTTTTCCTTTCAAGCAGCGGATTTTCTCCTGCTGAGCAATACGTTATGCCCGATTATAGTCAGGCGTTAATCTCCGAAACAGGTATGGGTTACCATATCGGCTACCTTGAAAATTCCGAAAAATATATGGCGGTGTCAATTCTTCTTGATACAGGCAACGCTGCACCTAGTGCCATACGAATAATCACCTCGCTGGATAAAATGGACTCGCAGATTGTGGGACTTTCCATAGCAATAGGTACAGTCAGTGTGCTTATTATTCTTCTGCTGCTGTTTTTGGGAATGTACTTTATAAAATCCATTATCCGCCCTATCCGTAAGATAGGCAGTAATGCCCGTAAACTTGCAACTGGGGATTTTTCGGTTCGGATTGAGGTTGAACACAATGACGAAATAGGTGAGCTTTGCACCGTATTTAATTATATGGCAAATGAACTTGAAAATTCAGAAAATATAAAGAACGAATTTATTTCTTCTGTTTCTCACGAATTGCGCACCCCTCTTACAGCTATAAAAGGCTGGAGCGAAACCATTACGGAAATTGACGACGAGCGTATGCGAAAAAAGGGGCTTAATATTATCACACGTGAAACAGAGCGCCTTTCCTCTATGGTTGAGGAATTGCTGGATTTCTCACGAATGCAGAACGGCAAACTCTCTCTTCAGATTGCAAACACGGATATTATTGCGGAATTGGCTGACGCAGTGCTTATGTACGGCGAAAAGGCTAAAGAGGATAATATCACCCTGAAATTTGACGAGGGTGAAGAGATTGCCATTGTGAACGGTGATAAAAACCGTTTAAGACAGGTGTTTATCAACATTATTGATAATGCTATCAAGTACAGTTCTCAGGGCGGTGTTGTAAATGTTCATTATGAAAAAACAAAAGATGAAATAATTATTTACATTAAGGATAACGGCGCAGGTATTTCAAAGGCAGATTTGCCTAAGGTAAAGACACGTTTCTACAAGGCAAACAACACCGTCAGAGGCTCTGGTATCGGTCTTGCGGTAGCAGACGAGATTGTAAAAATGCACGGCGGCGCCCTTAATATCAGCAGTGAGTTGGGCAAGGGTACAACCGTTTCCATTACCCTGCCTTTAGTGTGATGTAAACTTTGGTTGCGGGTTGCAAACCGCTTGGTTAAAGGAAACGCAACCAAAATGTACAGCTTTTTTCTTAATTGAAAACCGAAATAGGTGGCGCAACCGCCCTGTGTTTGATATAATAAAATCAGCTTAAGCGAACTGAAAACATCAACACCTGTTTTAAGAAAGGGCGAAATTATGAATATTGAAATAGCAAACCGACTGGTTAATTTAAGAAAAGAAAATGGGCTTTCGCAGGAGCAGTTAGCGGAGAAAATCGGCGTATCCCGACAGGCAGTTTCAAAGTGGGAGCGCAGTGAGGCATCTCCCGATACCGATAATATTATACTTTTAGCACGGCTTTATAATATTTCTCTTGATGAATTACTGCGAACAGAGGACGAAATTCCTACCGACTCTGACATGCCTCAGGAAGAAGAAACAGGCAATACAGAAGAGGCAGAAACCACTGCCGAAGAGGAAACCGAACCGTTTCCGCTGCCTGAAGAGAGCCATGAAATTGCTGAAATTCAACCCGAAGAGCCTGTTTTGGAAGAAACTCAACCACCTGAAACTGAAAATAAGGAGAACATTCAGAAAAAACCCCTTAAAACTATGGTTAATGAATGGTGGAAGGGGCTTAATCTGCACGTTGGCTTTGACGGAATTTACACCACAGACGGCATGACCGGCGAGGAATACCGCAAATGGAACTCTGACCGCTCAAAATTTGCAATCTGCGCCGTTTCGGTAATTATTATAGTATTTTTTGTCTTTGCGGCTATGATGCCTTACAATTGGACGGACACATTGGCTTTAATGATACTGCTGCCTTTTATTGTTTGCTCCTTTGAGAGCGCAATAAAAAGCCGCAACCCCTCACGTTTTGCGTACCCTCTATTTATTTTAGAAATATTTTTGTTTGTGCTTTATTGCGGCTTTGAAAAGCTCAGCTTACTTTTATGGCTGACTGTTCCCATTTACTACTGGGGCTGCAACATGATTAAAAAGCAAACCTTAGGTACATATTTCATTCCCACTGTGGTTATAATTATATACATTGCGGCAGGAGTATTAGCAGATTTGTGGGTTTATGGACTTATAATCTTTGCATTAATTCCTTTGTGTAATGTTATTAAAAACTCATTTAAAATTAAATAAAAACAAAAACCTGAGAAGAAAATTCTTCTCAGGTTTTCATCATTTTAAAGGGGATTCAGGCTTATTAATACATTCCGCCCATTCCGCCCATACCTGCACCTGCGGGAGCAGCGGGAATATCTTCCTTAATGTCTGTTACAAGGCTTTCGGTTGTAAGAACCATAGCTGCAACGGACGCTGCGTTCTGAAGTGCGGAACGTGTTACCTTTGCAGGGTCAACGATACCTGCGGAAATCATATCAACATATTCTTCCTTATATGCGTCAAAGCCGTAGCCGTTTGTGCCGTTTCTTCTGATGTTGTCGATGATAACAGAGCCCTCAAGACCGGCATTTGTAGCAATCTGACGTACAGGTTCCTCAAGAGCGCGGAGAACAATCTTAGCACCTGTCTTTTCGTCGCCCTCAAGAGTAGCAATAAGAGCCTCAACAGCAGCCATAGCGTTGATTAAAGCAGTACCGCCACCTGCAACAATACCTTCCTCAACAGCAGCCTTTGTAGCAGCGAGAGCGTCTTCGATACGGAGTTTCTTTTCCTTCATTTCGATTTCTGTAGCAGCACCAACCTTGATAACTGCAACGCCACCTGCTAACTTAGCAAGTCTTTCCTGGAGCTTTTCCTTATCAAATTCGCTGGTTGTTTCCTCAAGAGCAGCACGAATCTGACCAACTCTTTCAGCGATTGCCTGTGTATCGCCCATACCGTCAACGATAATTGTGTTTTCCTTAGAAACCTTAACCTGCTTTGCGCGGCCGAGCATGTCGATAGTTGTATCAGCGAGTTCAAGACCGAGTTCAGATGTAATAACCTGACCGCCTGTAAGAACTGCAATATCCTTAAGCATTTCCTTACGTCTGTCACCAAAGCCGGGAGCCTTTACAGCAACGCAGTTGAAGGTACCACGCAGCTTGTTAAGGATAAGAGTTGTGAGAGCCTCACCCTCAATATCTTCTGCGATGATAAGGAGCTTTGCGCCAACCTTAACAATCTGCTCTAAGAGAGGGAGAAGGTCCTGAATAACGGAAATCTTCTTATCTGTAATAAGAATGAAGGGGTCCTCAAGGTCAGCAACCATCTTATCTGCGTCTGTAGCCATGTAAGGAGAGATATATCCTCTGTCAAACTGCATACCTTCTACAACTTCGCTGTAGGTTTCAGCAGTCTTGCTTTCTTCGATTGTGATAACGCCGTCAGCGGAAACCTTAGCCATTGCGTCTGCAATAAGGTCACCAACGATTTCGCTGCCGCTGGATACTGTTGCAACACGAGCGATTTCGTCATTGCTCTCAACAGTCTTAGAATTCTTCTTGATTTCTTCAACAGAAACATCAACAGCCTTTTCGATACCCTTCTTTACAATCATAGGGTTAGCACCTGCTGTAACGTTCTTCATACCCTCACGGATAAGAGCCTGAGCAAGTAAAGTAGCGGTTGTTGTACCGTCACCGGCTGCGTCGTCTGTCTTAGTGGAAACTTCCTTTTCAAGCTGTGCGCCCATATTTTCAAAGGGGTCCTCAAGGTCAATTTCCTTTGCGATTGTAACACCGTCATTTGTGATAAGGGGAGCGCCGAACTTCTTATCAAGAACAACGTTTCTGCCCTTAGGACCAAGTGTGATTTTGACGGTATCAGCTAACTTGTCGATACCTGCCTGTAAAGACTTACGTGCCTC
>JAZUOE010000016.1:0-11008 GCA_045604505.1 Ruminiclostridium sp.
GAGTGAGTTTTCCTTGATGTAATATGCAAGCTCTTCAAGCTTGTCGATATCTTCAAGAGTTCCATTGCCGTCTGTAATCTTTTCAAGGATTTCCATCATGCGCTTTGTGCCGATACGGCAGGGTGCGCACTTTCCGCAGGATTCGTCAACCGTGAACCCAAGGAAGAACTTTGCGATGTCAACCATACAGCTGTCTTCGTCCATAACGATAAGACCGCCGGAGCCCATCATAGAACCGATAGCAATGAGGTTATCGTAATCAATCGGAACATCAAGATGTTCAACAGGGATACAACCGCCGGAAGGACCACCTGTCTGAGCTGCCTTGAATGCCTTTCCATTAGGAATACCGCCGCCGATTTCGTAAACTACGTCACGGAGAGTTGTACCCATAGGAATTTCAACAAGACCTGTGTGCTTGATCTTACCGCCGAGAGCAAATACCTTTGTACCTCTGGACTTTTCAGTACCCATGGAAGCAAACCAATCGGCACCCTTTAAGATAATCTGAGGAATATTTGCGTATGTTTCAACGTTATTAAGTACAGTAGGCTTCTGGAATAAACCGCTTTCTGCAGGGAAAGGAGGACGAGGTCTGGGTTCGCCTCTGTTACCTTCGATAGAAGTCATAAGAGCTGTTTCTTCACCACATACGAATGCACCCGCACCAAGACGGATATCCATATCAAATTCAAAGCCCTTACCGAATACGTCCTTACCTAAGATACCAGCCTTACGAGCGTCATTGATAGCAATCTGAAGACGTTCAACAGCGATAGGATATTCAGCACGAACGTAAACATAACCCTGTGTAGCACCGATAGCGTAACCAGCGATAGCCATAGCTTCGATTAAAGCATGAGGGTCGCCTTCGAGAACGGAACGGTCCATAAATGCACCGGGGTCACCTTCGTCGGCATTACAGCAAACATACTTCTGGTCAGCATCGGGAACGAGCTTTCTAGCAAGGTCCCACTTACGGCCTGTGGGGAATCCACCGCCGCCTCTGCCACGAAGACCGGAATCAAGAACAACCTTGATAACATCTTCAGGAGACATTTCGGTTACACACTTGTAAAGTGCAAGGTAACCATCTCTTGCAATATATTCTTCAATTGATTCAGGGCTGATAACACCACAGTTTCTTAATGCAACACGATTCTGCTTTTTGTAGAAAGCAGTCTGGTCGTAAGGGATAATACCATCAGCTGTGATTGTTTCATCATAAAGATATTTTTCAACTACGTTACCCTTAACAAGGTGTTCTTCTACGATTTCAGGAATCTGGTCTTCTTCAACCATTGAATAGAAGCTACCCTCAGGGTATACAATCATAATCGGACCTAAAGCACAAAGACCGAAACAACCTGTCTTTACAACTCTGATTTCCTTTTCAAGTCCGTGTTTCTTGAGTTCTTCTTCAAGCTTTGCGATGATTTTCATACTGTTGGAAGAAGTACAGCCTGTACCACCACAGACTAAAACGTGACGGCCTTCCATAACAGGAGCCATTTCAGCTTTAATAGCCTGAAGCTTTTCTAAGCTCATCATAAGTCTATTTTTCCTTTCGATTTTAGTTTGATAATTGATTATTCAGCGTACTTAGCGAGAATGTCCTTAAGTTCCTTTTCGTCACCTGTAAGTCTGCCGTATACATCATCATTGATTGTTAAAACAGGGGCAAGACCACAAGCACCAATACAACGACAATCTTCAAGAGAGAACTTACCATCGGGAGTGATTTCACCAGGTCCAATGCCGAGAATTCTCTGAAGTGCGCCGTAAACATCACCAGCACCCTTTACATAACAAGCTGTACCAAGACAGACAGAAATTCTGTACTTGCCCTTGGGGTTGAGGGAGAACTGAGCGTAGAATGTTGCAACGCCGTACACCTTCTCCAGCGGAATATTCATTTCTTCCGCAATCATTGTCTGAACTTCGATAGGGAGATAGCCGTAAATTTCCTGAGCCTTCTGGAGCACAGGCATAAGAGCACCCTTATCGCTAATGTGTTCAGCAATAGTAGCCTTAAGAGCTTTCTCCTGTTCCGCTGTACCTGCAAAAGGCACAACGCATTTCTTTAAAGCCATATCTAATCCTCCTTAAAAGATACGTTAAATCATTAACATAGTCATTATACCATAATTGAAAAGAAAAATCTATACCATTGTGTTAAAAGTTCTGAAAAAAGAATACTAAAAAAAAGGGAACTTTTTTGTGCAAAATATCAAAAAATAAAATTCCCTGCCATTGATTGGAATTTCAATTGACATCTTTAGTGAAATGTGGTATTATTGAACAATAACGATTTGTTTTATGTTCGTTATTACATTTTTGTTAAATTTAAACAAATATGAAAGTGAGAACTTATATATGGAATGGTATAACAAGTCATGTTTTTATCACATTTACCCGCTTGGCTATTGCGGAATGCTTGAACCTAACGACTATTCTTGCAATCCCACAGGTAAAATAAAGGATGTCATCACACAAATACCTAAAATAAAGGAAATGGGCTTTAACGCAATTTATTTCGGCCCTGTATTTGAATCAGTAAAGCATGGTTATGATACTGTTGATTACCGCATTATTGACAGAAGACTTGGAACAAATCAGGATTTTGCTGAAGTTTGCAATTCACTTCACGAAAACGGAATAAAGGTTGTTGTAGACGGAGTTTTCAATCATGTCGGCAGAGATTTCTGGGCATTTAAAGATGTCCGTGAAAAACGCTGGGACAGTGCTTATAAGGATTGGTTCCATCTTCGTGATGGCAATTCTCATTATAATGACGGCTTTTACTATGAGGGCTGGGAAGGTCATTATGACCTTGTCAAGCTTAACCTTTACAACCCTGACGTTCGCAATCATATAAAGGAATGTATTTCAGGCTGGATTAATGAATTTGGCATTGACGGATTAAGACTTGACGTTGCATATTGCCTTGATGAAAATTTCCTTAAGGAACTGCGTCGCCACTGCAAAGGTATAAGAGAAGATTTCTGGCTCATGGGTGAAACTCTGCATGGCGATTACAACAAATGGGTAAATCCTGAAATGCTGGACAGCGTTACAAATTATGAATGCTACAAAGGTCTTTATTCCAGCTTTAATGATATGAATATGTTTGAAATTGCATATTCTATAAACCGTCAGTTCGGCAGCGAAAACTGGTGCATTTACAGAGGTAAACATCTGTACTGTTTCCTTGACAATCACGATGTCAGCCGTATTGCTACCATTCTCAAGGATAAAGCTCATTTAAAACCTATCTATACCCTGCTCTTCACCATGCCAGGCATACCCGCTGTATACTACGGCAGCGAATACGAATGGGAAGGTGATAAGAAAAACGGAGATGATTGTTTAAGAATACCATATAAAACTCAGGACGACACCGAAATTACAAAATTCATCTCTAAACTAGCAAAATTCCACACTGAAAGCAGAGCGCTCTGCGAAGGTTCTTACCGTCAGCTGCAGTTACAAAATCACAACTATGCTTTTACAAGAGAATGTGACAATGAAACAGTAGTTGCTATGATTAACGCAGGAGAAAGCGTCACTTTCAACGTAAATATGAATGGTACTTTTGAGGATATCCTTACAGGAGAAAAGTTTGATTTATCTCAGGGAGTTCCTGTTGAGGCTAAAAATGCAAGAGTGCTGAAAAAAGTATAATAAAAATACAGCCTGTAAGCTAAAAACTTACAGGCTGCTGTTATTTTCTAGGTTTTAACTCCTTCATTGCTGCGTAATGCAGAATTTCAAAGCTTTCAGGGGCAATCTGTTCAAGCAATGCCTTGTGTTCCTTTTCCCATTCTGCAATTTTTTCAGGAGAAAGAGAGGCGCCCACACCTCGACAAGCCAACATTCTTCCATGCCAACTTTCACGTGTAAACGGCACCATAATGTCATATTCTTCACTATGAACAAGTTCAAAATTATCAAAAACCGACTTTTCATCAGGCAGCCATATAGAATGACGTGTTTCCCCTGCTCCGTTCCATTCAGGACTATATTTAAGCACAAGCTTTTCGCTTTCTCCGGCTATTTTGTCTTCAAATGGCAGCCACGCCATATACAGAATAAGCAGTCTGCCGTCAGGCTTGAGCATTCTCTTTAATTCAGGCATTACCGTCTTGTGATTGAAATACCAAAAACACTGACACGCAGTAATTACATCAAATGAGTTATCAGGCGCACTTATATTTTCAGCAGACACAGCCTCAAATTTTATATCCATACCCGATTTTTCAGCAAGAATTTCAGCCTGTGAAATCTGATTTTCAGAAATATCAGTACCTAGCCATTCTCCGCCGTAATGATACATATTACGTGGAAGAACACCCGTTCCTGTGCCTAAATCAAGTATTTTCTGCCCTTTCACACACAGACCCCTGTCAGCAATTTTCTGATAGAAAATTTCCGGGTAAATATCACGGAATTTTGCATAGTCCTCAGAGGTTCTGCCCCAATCAAAAGGCTTTCCGCCGTCTATATGGGATTTTGAAATTTCCATATCTTATCCTTCCGTCACCCATAAATTTTCTTTGCAATATCTACTGTTTCCTTAGCGTCCTTAGCGTAGAAATCAGCACCGATTTTTTCAGCATAATCAGCCGTCAGAACTGCACCGCCAACTACAATTTTACAATCAAGCTTGTTTTCATGGATAAGTCTGATTGTATCTTCCATTGCACCTAAGGTTGTTGTCATCAGCGCACTTAAACCAACAAGACTTACTTTATGCTCACGCGCCGCATCAACTACTGTTTCAGGTGCTACGTCCTTACCTAAATCTATAACTGTATAGCCGTAATTTTCAAGGAGCGTTTTTACGATGTTCTTTCCTATATCGTGAATATCACCCTTTACGGTTGCAAGGACTACCTTTCCTTTGCTTATCTGCTCACCTTTATCCATTGCCGCTTTTATTACGCCAAAGCAGCCCTGTGCGGCATTTGCAGAAAGTATAAGCTGAGGCAGGAAGATTTTTCCTTTCTCAAAATCAGCTCCGGCACGGTCAAGAGCAGGAATAAGGTGATTGTTTATAATATCCATTGAATTTTCAGAGGAAATCATGCGTTCTGTAATCGCAGCAGCCTCGTCGCGAAGTCCTTTTTCAATTGCATAGTCAAGAGTGATTTCACTCTTTGCGGCTATGGGTTTTGACGTATTGTTATCACCGCCAAAGCGTCCGATATATTCAACTGAATTTTCATCTATACCACTAAGAACTCTGTAAGCAAACACTGCCCCTGACATTGCCGCTAAATTAGGGTTAATAATAGGAAGGTCAAGACCGCTGTGAAGTGCCATAGAAAGGAATGTACTGTTCACAAGTTCACGATTAGGCAATCCGAAAGAAATATTTGAAACGCCAAGTACTGTTTTTACACCAAGCTTTTCCTTTACCATTTTTACAGCCTTTAATGTTTCAGCTGCTCCGGCTTGTTCTGTGCTGACGGTGAGAGTAAGGCAGTCTATATAAACATCTTCACGGCGTATACCGTATTCTTCTGTTCTTTTTACTATCTTTTCAGCAACAGCAAATCTTTCTTCCGCAGAGAAAGGAATACCGTTATTATCAAGGGTAAGTCCCACAACTGCAGCGCCGTATTTCTTAACAACAGGCAGTATAGCGGATAAAGAATCTTCTTCACCGTTTACTGAATTCACTATCGCCTTACCATTATAAACACGAAGTGCCGCCTCAATTACTTCAGGCTTTGTGCTGTCAATCTGTAAAGGAGTGTCGGTTATTCCCTGCAATGCCTTGACAACTCTTACCATCATTTCTTTTTCATCAATTTCAGGGAGTCCTACATTTACATCAAGAATATCAGCACCGGCATTAATCTGTTCTAATGCCTGATTGAGAATATAATTTATGTCATTATTGCGCAGTGCCTCTTTGAACAGCTTTTTACCTGTAGGATTTATGCGTTCGCCGATAATTCTGGGAGCTGTAATATCAACAGTCTTTGCATAGCTGCACACCGCTGAAGGAATATCATAAGACGCACGTTTTTCAGGTGCCTTTTCCTCAAGCATTTTCTTTATTTCACGGATATATTCGGGAGAAGTTCCGCAGCAGCCACCGTAAACTTTAACACCTAAGCTGTCACGGAAAAACTTATAATCTGCCGCAAACTGTTCAGGTGTAACACTATATTCTCCTGTTACAGGGTCAGGTAAACCTGCATTTGCCTTTACAACAAGAGGAAGGTTTGTCCAGCGGGATATTTCCGCTACAGTTTCATACAGTTCTGTTGGCGCCAAAGAGCAGTTTACACCTATTGCGTCAACACCAAGACTTTCTATTGTCAAAGCCATTGCCGAAGGAGAACAGCCTGTAAAGGTTCTGCCATTCTTTTCAAAAGTCATATACGAAAATACAGGCAGCGATGAATTTTCCTTTGCTGCAAGAATTGCCGCCTTTACCTCATATAAATCAGTCATTGTTTCAATTACAACTAAATCTGCCTTATCGCGTCCCACTCTGATTATTTCAGCAAAAATATCATAAGCCTCTTCAAAAGACAGAGTTCCTGTAGGTTCAAGCAACTGACCAATGGGGCCGATGTCAAGTGCAACCAATGTTTCTGTTCCCTCTACCGCCTTTCTGGCAATAGAAAGAGCCTTATCTACAGTTTCCTCTACAGAATAACCTGTACCACTAAGCTTGAAACGGTTTATACCAAAGGTGTTGGCGCTGATAATATCAGACCCTGCCTCAACATAAGAACGAAGAACAGAATAAACCTCGTTCTCCATTTTAAAATTCATTATTTCAGAGGTTTCTCCGGGTTTCATTCCCATTTTCTGCATTTCTGTACCGAAACCGCCGTCAAGTATTACATAATCACGATTCAAAAGTGTTTTAATGTCCACAGTTAAGTCCTTCCTTTCTGAATCTGCACATATTTTTCATATTACAGCCGTCGCATTTATTTTTTATTTCTGCCTGTTCCTTATCAGTTATACCAATAACTGCCGTTACCGACTTTCTCGGAACAAGAATGTGATTTTCGGTTGCCGTAAGTCCGATAAGCTTATCCGCTGAAAGCACACGGATAAATTCTCCCTGCAAAGAAATAGGATAATCCCCATAACCTGCACTGAACCTGGTGGTATAAAAACCGCCTGTTTTTTTCTTCATTTCTTCTTCGCAATAATCACAATATTCTTCAATCATTGCACTCGCATAAGCGTCAAGAACTACCGCATAAGCCATGTTGCTGATTTCAGCGGCACGAATAATACGGTCAGCGGCAGAACCTAACGTTGCGGCAAAAAATATCAGTTTTTCACAACCTGTAAGGTGCGCTTTTATATCGTCACCCACTAAAATATTACCACAATCAGCTTTCGGCAATACCTTCCAACAAAAATTAGGACTGACAACGGTTTTTAGTTCTTTCTCCGCCCGGTCAAGGAGTTTTTCCGTCTGTTCATCAGGTTCGCCTTTATAACCAAGATAGCGGAGTGTTTCTTTTCTTACGTCCATTAAAGCAACTTTCCGATTGATTCTGAAATTTTTCTTGCAACATAAGGGTTGTTCATTGTATAAAGATGAATACCCTCAACACCATTTGATATAAGGTCAACAATTTGGTCAGTTGCATAGGCAATACCTGCGTCTATAAGTGCCTCCTGATTAAACTCATACTTCTGAATCATCTTTGTAAATTTCTGCGGCAGACTTGCACCGCACATTGATACCATACGTTCAATCTGACTTTTATTTGTTACAGGCATAATACCTGCAGAAATCGGCACATTGATACCTGCAATACGAACCTTGTCACGGAAATCGTAAAACGCTTTATTATCAAAAAACAACTGTGTAACAAGAGTTTCCGCTCCGGCGTCAACCTTTTTCTTAAGGTTTAAAATATCAGTAACCATATCAGGTGCCTCTGCGTGAACTTCGGGATAACAAGCACCTGAAATTCCAAAATCACCATGTTCCTTTATAAAAGTAACCAGTTCACTTGCATATTTAAAATCAGTTTTAGGCGGAATATCAGGGTTAATATCGCCCCTCAGAGCAAGTATATTTTCAATATTTGCCTCTTTAAAACGACCAAGAATTGTTTCAAGGTCAGATTTTGTGCAATTAACACAGGTTACATGTGCCATTGCCTCTGTGTTGTACTTATTCTTAATTGCAGAGGCAATTTCGCAAGTTGAGTTGTTGGCAAGATTTCCTCCTGCACCATAGGTAACGCTTATATATGCAGGTTTTAAATCTGTAAGCTGTTCAATTGTGCTGTAAACTGTATCAATACTGCTTGTTTTCTTGGGTGGAAAAACTTCAAAGGAGAGTACGGTTTTTCCCTGTGAGAATAATTCTTTTACTTTCATTATAATTCCTTTCCGTTGTATGTTACTACTATATTTTCGGATTTTCCTGATGAATAGTCATTACTTAAATCGAAATTTGACCAGTCTGACTTTGTAATACGTGCCTGAATCTGAAGTGTATCTCCACCGGCAAGAACACCGCCGCCTGTCATTCTGCATTTTGTGTCAGTATTTTCACCGTCTGCAGAAGAGAAAGAACCTGTTATATTGCTTGTACAAGCCTGATAACTGCTGCCTGATATATCAGCATAATCACACCAGAATGCAAGTTCCTGTGAACCGTCCTTTGTGAACATATAATCAATAGTCATTTTGCTGAGGTCAATTCCCGTAGTACCTGTATTCTTTATTTTAATAGTAAAGCTGATAGTATTTGCATTACCCTGTGTTGCCTGTTGTGTCAGCTCAACGCTAACTGTTCCCTTATCGGAAACATTTGCCGCAGGTGCAGTAGGCTGCTGTGTATTCTGTTTGTTATTTTGCTGATTGTTGTTTTGGTTGTTATTATTCTGATTGTTGTTGCCGCTAACAGACTCAATCTTTACACCTGTATTGGTTTCGTTAGGTTCTGTACCGAAAACAAGCTTACTTCCTTCATAAAGTGCAAGGTTATGCGCTTTTGTAAGTGTGCCGTTTGAAACAGCGGCAATATCCATATATGAAGGGTCATTTGAATTATCCCATACACCCTTTGTATTTCTGATACGGAACTGAACTTCCTTTTTGTAGCTGTCCTGACTTCCGGGATAAATATCAACCCCTGTAAAGTCAATAGCAACATAATAAAGGTTCTTTTCTTCGTTCCAGCACATAACATCACTTGCAGAACCACCCTGCATATAGTTTGTGGTAACCTGAAGGTCTGCTGCTGTACCACCCGCTGCTATAACTTCAGATATATCAAAGAAATAGCAAAGCTTAAGATTGTTTGTTACACGTGCCGGAGTTGCTGTCTTGTTATAGACAAATGCTTTACTCTCAATAAAATCCTGTCCGTTTACATTTACGGCTGCGTCAACGTAAAGTTCGTCCTCGCCCTTTTCTTCAAAGGCACCGAAATTAACCAGTGTTTCTCCGCCGTAAGTTTTATAAAGCTTGGCAAGTGCGCCTGTAAAACCTGCGTTGTAGTCACAAGCTACCTCGTTATTAATATAGTTATTACGGTCATCACTGTAATTATCACCGCTGTCAGGTCCGCCAACAAGAGCGCCGAATAAGGTATGTCTTGTTTCTGCAGGTTCGGAAATGTTATTTGTGTATGCTCCGTGTGCGGTTCTGTGGTGAGGATTTTTAGGGCTGTTTTCACCATATCCCACTACATAACTTCTGCCCGAACTGCCTAAAGCGTAATCTATCTGTTTCTTGGCAAAATCCATGTATACATCTGCTTTATCAGAGGGGCAAACATCGGAATCTGCATATACAGCCATTAAAAACGCTGTAGTTGTGGAATAGCGGAGCGCTCCCCATTGGTCAAGCCATGCAAGACCCTTAGGTGTATATCTTACTTCATTAAGCCAAAAATTGAAGTGCTTATCAACTCTGTCTTTATAAGTCTGCTCACCTGTTTCGATAGCAAGAAGGATTGAGGTTCCGTAAGATACATCGTCCCAGCAGTGAGCCCATTTAAAGTCGCAATTTGATTCTGAAAGGTACTTTTTGGATTTTTCAAGATATGATTTATCCCCTGTTGCCTTATAAAGCCAATAAGCTGACCAGGAAAGTTCATCTGTAAAACCGCTGTTTGAAGTATAAAATCCGTTCGCGGCTGTATAACCTGAATCGCTCTTTACAGTTTCAGCATAGTTAAACAGCTCTTTTGCGTGTTTTAAACATTCCTTAGAATACTGAGGGTCAATATCTTTGAATACAGCAGCCGCTGACGCAAGTGACGCAGCCGTTTCAGCTGCTACGGTAGAGCCGCCGTTATTAAGGTCAACCTTATAACTTGGACGGTTCATCTGCGCCTCTATAACCTCTGCTGAACCCCACCAGCTATGGTCGGCATTTCCGTCACCAACCTGATAATAATAAACATTTGCCTCAGGGTGACATTTTATAAAGTAATCATTACCCCAACGGATATTGTCAAGTATGTATTCAAGCTGTCCGCTCTCTTTATAGGAATCATAATCCTCAAGCACTGACCAGGAAAGCATAGCGCAGGTGTATGACATGGGGAGATTGAATTTTACATTATCCCCTGCGTCAAAGAAACCGCCGCTTAAGTCAAGTCCTGCGTCAGAACCGTCATTAAGGCAAGAATCTCCTCTCCAGTTGCTACGAAAATCATCAGGTAAATCACCTGAACGCTGTAAATCATAAAAAAGAAGTGATTTTTGCAGCGCCTCTCCATAATTATATTCAGAGGTCTGCTTTTTACCCTCATATTCTGTTGCATCAGCAGAAAGATTTGTATCTGCCGCAGGTTTTTGAGTTGTTTCAGCAGCAGATTGTGAAGTTTCAGGTTTCGTTGTGTTTTCAGCAGTTGAACCTTCTGTATTTTCCGGCAAAGCAGTGGTAGAAGTTTCATTGTCACCGACCGCCGCAGATGTTGTTTCGGAAGATTTTTCAGTTTCTTCAGAGGTTGGAGCCTCTGTTGTTGTTGATGTCATTCTGTCAGGGTATTCAT
>JAZUOE010000017.1:0-10975 GCA_045604505.1 Ruminiclostridium sp.
AGACAGCAAAATCCCACCCTATAAAGGCAGATGGTGCAATTGAGCTGAGAGAAGCGGAAAGGGTGACAAAGCATTATGAAAACACAAGAAATAATGCAGAAGCTTGAGAATTATATTCTCTCTTTCAAGGGTATACACATCGAAGAAAACAACGATGGTAAGGTTTTTTACCTCGTTTCAAAGCCTTTTGCGGCAATTTTTTCAGAAACTATTGAAATTAAAGCCAAAACAGATTATAATGAAACTATCCGCCTTCTCCATGATGAAATCAGCGGAGCAAAAATCATGGGAGATGGCTGGAACGAAATAAGATACAGCGAGAATCTACCCTTTGAAGTGATTTCCGATATGGCTGACAGAGGCTACAGGCTAACTTATGCAAGTCTGCCTAAACAGGTACAGCGAGAGATTGAGGAATACTATTATAATTAAATGAAAGGACATAAAAATATGAAAGTTTTAGTAGTTGGCGGCGGCGGACGTGAACACGCAATTATCGCTGCTCTTGCAAAATCACCTAAGGTTGACAAAATCTTTGCCGCTCCCGGTAACGGCGGTATTTCTGCCCTTGCGGAATGTCACCCTGTAAAGGCAACCGATATTGACGGTATGGTTGAGTTAGCAAAAAAGCTTAACCCTGATTATGTTTTTGTAGCACCTGATGACCCGCTGGTTTTAGGCATGGTTGATAAGCTGAACGAAAACGGCTTTAAAACCTTTGGTCCCCGTGCTAATGCCGCAATTTTAGAGGGCAGCAAGGTTTTCTCAAAAGCGCTTATGAAAAAGTACAATATCCCTACCGCTGCTTATGAAACATTTACAGACAGCGAAAAGGCTATCGAGTACGTAAAGGCACAGAACAGCTACCCTGCAGTTATTAAGTGTGACGGTCTTGCACTGGGTAAGGGTGTTATTATCGCAAAGGACTTTGACGAGGCTAAAGATGCAATCGAATCTATGCTTTTAGGCGGAAAATTCGGTAAGAGCGGCAGCGAAATCGTAATCGAAGAATTTATGACAGGTCCTGAAGTTACAGTTCTTGCATTTACAGACGGTGTTACAGTAAAGCCTATGGTTTCCTCTATGGACCATAAGAGAGCGTATGATAATGACGAGGGCTTAAATACAGGCGGTATGGGTACAATTGCACCTAATCCCCTTTACACACCTGAAATTGCCGCTGAATGTATGGAAAACATTTTCCTGCCCACAATTAAAGCAATGGCTAGTGAAGGGCGTCCTTTTAAGGGTTGTCTTTATTTCGGACTTATGCTGACACCTAAGGACGCAAGAGTTATTGAATATAACTGTCGTTTCGGTGACCCTGAAACACAGGTTGTATTACCCCTTTTAGATACTGATTTAATGGAAATTATTGAGGCAATCTGGGAAGAAAAGCTTTCAGACCTTGACATTAAGTGGAAGAATGAGGCTTGTGCTTGTGTTGTTATGGCAAGTGGCGGTTACCCTGAAAAATACCCCACAGGTCTTAAAATCAGCGGATTTAACGCTGAAGGTCAGCTTGACAGCGGCGAGGCTTTTGTATATCACGCAGGTACAAAGCTTGAAAACGGTGAATATCTGACAGCCGGTGGCAGAGTTTTAGGCATTACCGCAACTGCTGATAACCTGCAGACTGCATTGGATAAATCCTATAAGGCTGTTGAAAAAATCAGCTTTGAAAATGCTCACTACCGTAAGGATATCGGAAAGAGAGCATTAAACGGCTAAAGCCGCTCAGATGAATGATTTAGGAGTCACCTGTGGCGATAGATAAAATATACGGCACTGTCGCCACCTTAATCCTTCATCTAAAACCAGCGAGTTCGTAACCATCCTCGCTTTTGCAATATGCAATAAATCAAAACTAAGGAGAAAATTTAATATTATGAAAAACAATAAGGCATTATTTATCACTCACGCTGCCGTAATTGCGGCTATTTACGTTGTGTTAACCTACCTTGCGTCCATGCTGGGGCTGTCTTCAAACGTTATTCAGGTACGTTTTTCAGAGGCGCTGACCATACTGCCCTATTTCACCCCTGCCGCTATACCGGGATTGTTTGTAGGCTGTATTATTGCAAACATGCTGACGCCGGGTGTTGTTATCTGGGATATAATCTTCGGCAGTGCGGCAACCCTTATAGGTGCTGTCGGCACATATCTGCTGCGTAAAAAGCCTAAATGGTTGGCACCCCTGCCGCCTATTCTTGCGAACACGATAATTGTTCCGTTTGTGCTTATCTATGCTTATGGTGTGACTGACGGTCTGCCATTTCTCATGCTGACAGTTGGTGTTGGCGAGGTTATTTCCTGCGGTGTACTGGGAATTTTGATGATGAAATGCCTTGAAAGATACAAAAATCACATTTTCAGAGTGTAAATCCTGTAAAAATGCGTTAAAACCGCATAAAAATTGATTTTTTAGCGGAAAATCTATTGACAAAACACTTTGGCTGTGATAAAATAATAAAGCCGCTTATGACGGGCTTTTTTAAGTGCGTTTTCACGCCGCCCAAGACATAGCGAGATTATAAAAAAGAGGTATAAAAACATGTACGCAGTTATCGAAACAGGCGGAAAGCAGTATCAGGTTAAGGAAGGCGACGAAATCTTCGTAGAAAAGCTGGGCGTTGAAGAAGGCGAAATCAGCTTTGATAAGGTTATCTTAATCGGTAAAGACGGCGAAGTTACAGTTGGCGCTCCCTACGTAGCAGGTGCAGTTGTAAAGGGCACTCTTATTAAGAACGGTAAGGGTAAGAAAATCACAGTATTTACTTACAAGCCTAAGAAGAGCTCAAAGCGTTGCAAGGGTCACAGACAGCCCTACAGCAAGGTTAAAATCGACTCTATCGTAGCATAAGAAGATGATTAAAGCCGAATTTTTAAGATATAACGGCGCACTTATCGGGTTTCAGCTCACTGGACACGCAGGTGCGGGAGAATATGGTCACGATATTGTATGCTCTGCAGTTACATCTGCCGTTATGCTGACGGCTAACACAATCACAGACTTTTTATTTGCAGGAGCGGACGTAAGAATAGGAAACAACAAGGTTGTTTTAGTTCTTAAGGACCCTGATTCTGCAATGTCAATCGCAGCAAAACAGGTTATTGCGTCTTTTCACAAGCACCTTGAAATTATTGCTGACGATGAAAAAGGAACAATTCAAATAACCGTAAAAGAGGCTAAAGCTCGGAAAGGATAAAACAATGATTTTATTAAATTTACAGTACTTCGCTCATAAAAAAGGTATGGGTTCTACAAAGAACGGCCGTGACTCTGAATCCAAGAGACTTGGTGCAAAACGCGCTGATGGTCAGTTCGTTCTCGCTGGTAACATTCTCGTTAAGCAGAGAGGCACACGTATTCACCCTGGCAAGAACGTTATGAGAGGTTCCGATGATACATTATTTGCTACTATCGACGGAACAGTTAAGTTCGAACGCCTCGGCAGAGACCGTAAGCAGGTTAGCGTTTACGCTGCTGAATAATTCGCATAACAGCAAGAGGGCGGAATTTTTCCGCCCTTTTATTTTAATCAGGAGGTGAAAGCAATGTTTGTTGATATAGTAAAAATTTCCATTAAGGCAGGAGATGGCGGTAACGGTGCTGTTTCCTTTCACCGTGAAAAATATGTAAATGCAGGTGGACCCGACGGCGGTAACGGTGGTAAAGGCGGCGATATTGTCTTTCAGGCAAAGGATAACCTGTCCACACTTATTGACTTCCGTTATAAGAAAAAATATACTGCCAAAAACGGTGATAACGGTTCTTCCCGCCGCAGTACAGGTAAATCTGCGCCCGATACAGTTATTTACGTTCCGCGCGGTACAATTGTAAAGGACTCTGAAACAGGCAGAATTTTAGCCGATATTTCAGGGGACGAGCCTGTTGTGGTTGCTAAAGGCGGTAAGGGCGGTAAAGGCAATATGAACTTCGCTACCCCCACCAGACAGATACCCAGATTTGCAAAGCCAGGTTATCCCGGCGAACAGTTTGACGTTACACTTGAGTTAAAGCTCCTTGCTGACGTAGGACTTGTAGGTTTCGCAAATGTAGGCAAATCCAGCCTTATCAGCGTTGTCAGTGCGGCAAAGCCTGAAATTGCAAACTACCACTTCACTACTATTACACCTGTACTGGGGGTTGTCAAGTATGAGGAGAAATCCTTTGTAATGGCGGATATTCCCGGTCTTATCGAGGGTGCAAGTGAGGGTGTGGGCTTAGGTCACGCTTTCTTACGTCACGTTGAACGCTGCAGACTTATTGTACACGTGGTTGACGTTTCTGAAATCGAGGGCAGAGATTCTATTGACGATTTTGAAAAGATAAATACCGAGCTTAAGAATTTCTCAGAGGATTTAGCTCAAAGACCGCAGATTGTTGCCGCAAATAAGTCGGATATGGCAACGGAAGAGCAGATTGAAAAGTTAAGAAAGTATGTTACAGATAAGGGATTGCCCTTCTTTGTAATCTCCGCCGCAACAACAATGGGTACACAGGAGCTGATTGCTAAGGTGGCAGAAGAGCTTGAAACTCTCCCACCTGTCCTTCGCTATGAGGCACAGCCTCTCACCATTGAAGAAATCGAAAAGATTAATAACGATAAGCGCTCTTACACCATTGAAAAGGCTGACGCACATTACTTTATCGTTAATGCGGAATGGTTGGCACCTATCCTCAGCACCGTTAATATGGACGACTATGAAAGCCTTCAGTATTTCCAGCGTGTACTCCGTTACAGCGGTATTATTGAGGCACTGGAAAATGCCGGTGTTGAAGAGGGCGACACTGTTGCAATCTTCGACTTTGAATTTGAATTTATGACATAATGTCCCTTTTAAGCGATTTATTTCGTCTTAGATATGGCAGTAAAAAGGATTGATAAAAATGAAATCAATGACAAAATCACAGGCTAAGCAGTTAAGCCCTCTTACGTTGGCATTTTACGGTGACTGCGTATATGAGGTGCTGGTAAGGAGAATGATAGTATGGGAAGGCAGCCGTCCGTCACAGGAATTACACCGCCTTGCTGTTGAAAAGGTACGTGCGTCCTTTCAGGCGGCGGCTTATGATAAGCTACTCCCGATTCTCTCTGAAGAAGAAACGGATATTTTAAAGCGAGGCAGAAATGCTACAGGTTTAAACCCGCCTAAATCCAGTAACCCCCGCGACTATCATAAAGCAACGGCGGTTGAGGTTTTATTCGGCTACCTTGACCTTATCGGTGAAAATGACCGTATAGCAGAGCTTTTCGAGGTGATTTTAAATGAAGAAGAAAGTAAAGAAAACTGAGAAAAAACCAAAAAAGCAAGGTGCATTTTTAAAATGGGTAGTTGATATACTGCTTATTATTGTGGGCGCAACGGTATATTCCGCAGGTATTAACTGCTTTACCGCCCCTAACGAGATTGCGCCGGGCGGTGTCGGCGGTCTTGCTACAGTTATAAGCTACTTAAGCGGCCATAAAATCGGTATCGGTCTTGTTTTCGGTCTTATAAATATTCCGTTAGTTATTGCGGGATTTATAAAACTGGGCAAGAAAATGATGTTTAAAACATTGATTGCCGTTGTGGTTGCGACTATATGCACCGATTATGTCAGCGGATTTTTCCCGACTTATGTGGGAGATAGAATAATTGCCGCTGTTTTTGGAGGTCTGCTTATCGGCGCAGGTATTGGGCTTGTTTATACCCGTGACGGTACAACAGGCGGCACTGATATTATCAATAAGCTTATTCAGAAAGCAAAACCCCATTTAAGTCTTGGCTTTATTATGATGATTACTGACGCTGTGGTTGTTTTGATTTCTATACTTGTTTACGGTAATCTGGAGTCAGGTCTTTACGCTATCATTGCCATTTTTGTCAGCTCAAAAGTTATGGATATGCTGCTTTACGGCGGCAGAGAAGGTAAGGCGGTGCTGATTTTCTCTGAAAAATCCGCAGAAATCGGACAAGCCATTATCGACAGTATTTCACGTGGCGCAACCTTCTTAAAAGGCGAAGGCGTTTATACTCATTCCGATAAAAATGTCATCTGCTGCGCAGTTCACAAAAATGAATATGTAAAGCTAAAGCGCCTTGTTAAAGAGATTGATGACCACGCATTTATCATCACTGCTACTGCAGATGAAGTTCTAGGAGAAGGATTTCACGAAATTGAACAGTGAAAGGACTACACTAAATGAAGAAAATTATTGCAATAATTCTCACAATCGCAATGGTTCTCCCCTGCTTTTGTGTGAATGTTTCCGCTCAGACTGCCCTTGAAAGAAACTATGATAAAAAAATGGCACTGGTTACCGAGCGGATAATGAACGACAAAATCACCCTAAAAAAGGTTGAAGGATTAGAACGTGCCGTTGTTTACATTTCGGTTTCTGATAGCATAAATCAGGCAGTTACTGTCTGCTCTTCCACAAAAAAGCTGGAAGCGTCACTTGAAAAGGCACTTGTAAAGGCTAAGGCAACTAAAATGAACCCTGTATGGTTCAAGGTTGATATTGTTACTGAGGTTGAAGAAATCACCTATGAGGCATTCAAGGAGCAATTCAAAGAAAGCCTTAACAGCGCAATGCGTAAGGGTATTGCTTTTAATGATTATTTCGGACGCTCACTTCTTGAGGCTCAGATTAACAGCAACGGTTGGCTTGATTATACAACAGGTGAACTTAACCTTGAGGAAATAAACAAGTATTTTAAGAAAAACCGCTTGAAACAGCTCCCCGAAATACCCGAAACCATTTATCTTTTCAGGTCAAAGGGCTTTTTCGCTGACGGAACTGAAGAGGTACAACGCCTTACTTCAGGAAATTACGCAAAGTTTGGCACACGTGAGTATGAAATGACCAAAGAGGATATTGAAAATCTTGCGGCAAAAAGCTCACATTACCTTGCAAATATGTGCGGTGAGGACGGAAAGTTTGTATACGGCTACTACCCTATTGACAACCAAGAGCTTGAGGGTTATAATATTATAAGACATGCCGGTACGGTCTGGAACCTTATTCTTCAGTACGAAATGACAGGAGATTTAAGCCTTATAAAGCCTATTGACCGTGCGCTCGATTACCTTGAGGAGCATATCCACTATAAGGACAAAAACACTGCCTTTTTAAACGACAGGGGTACTCTGAATGTTGGCGGAAACGGCATTTCTCTTCTTGCCTTTGTCAGCTATGCGGAAATCATGAAATCAAACAAGTATAACACCCTTATCAAGGCACTTGCAAATGGTATTATGTATCTCCAAAAAGAAGACGGCAGCTTTACACACACTATTTACAAAAGCGATTATTCTGTACATAAGGACTACATTACCGTTTTCTATGACGGTGAGGCAACCTACGGTATTTTAAGAGCCTATGGCCTTTTGAAAAACAGAAAGTATCTGAAAACTGCAGAAAAAGCAGCAGATTATTTTATTGCCAATGGTTATGAAAGCCTTAACAGCCATTGGATTTCCTACAGCTTTAATGAGCTGACAAAATATTCACCTAAGGCAGAATATTTTAACTTTGGACTTAAGAATGTACACGGCTATACTGAACGTGTAAACCGCACAGTTACTGCTGCTCATACTACTTGTGAAACAATGGGCTCATCATTTGAGCTTTATCACAGATTGCTCCAAAGCGGTAAGAAATGCGAAATGCTCCGAGAGTTTGACGGAAAAATGCTTGTTACTGCTTTCCAACATAGAGCAACTTGGGGTATGAACTATTTCATTCAGCCTGAACAGGCTATGTATTTCAGCAATCCCCGCCTTGTGCTTTACAGCCATGTTGTCCGTGAGGATAATTTCAGAATAAGAATTGACGATATTCAGCACTTTATGGGCGGTTATTATTTATACTGGAAGAACTATGATACAGTACAGCAATATTTAAACAAACAGTAAGAAAGGACAGGATTTATTATGTCAGGACATTCCAAATGGAGTACAATCAAGAGAAAAAAGGGTGAAAAAGACGGCGCAAGAGCTAAGGTTTTCACTAAAATCAGCCGTGAAATTATCGTTGCGGTAAAGGAAGGCGGCGCTAACCCCGCTGAAAACTCAAAATTAGCTCAGCTTATTCAGAAGGCTAAGTCCAACAACATTCCTAACGACAACATCGACAGACTTTTAAAGAAAGCAAGTGGCGACGCTGAAAAGACTAACTATGAAGAATGTGTATACGAGGGCTACGGCCCTAACGGTGTAGCACTTATCGTAGAGTGCCTTACCGATAACAGAAACAGAACTGCCGGTGAAATCCGCCACTATTTTGATAAATTCGGCGGTAATTTAGGCACCTCCGGCTGCGTATCCTTTATGTTCAGCACAAAGGGTATTGTCGTTTTAGATAACGAGGACGAGAACATTGATGAGGATAAGGCGATGGAAGACATTCTTGAGGCTGGTGGCGACGACTTCAGCTTTGAAGAAGGCTGCGTTGAGATTACAACTGAACCTAATGAGGCAGCAGCAGTTGGCGAGGCTCTTGCAGCAATGGGCTACAAGGTACTTTCTGCCGAACCCGCAAAGGTTCCTTCCACATACACCACATTAACAGATGAAGACCATATCAAGAAAATGGGCCTTCTCCTTGAAACACTGGAAGATAACGACGATGTTCAGAACGTGTGGCATAACTGGGAAGAATAATCCATAATTCGCAAAAGGCTCTGTTAAGCTATTTGTTGATAGCATGACAGGCTGAATTACGGTTTATGTTGCTGAACTACGGTGTACAAGGCAAAAGACATAAGCTGAATTACGGTTTTCTGAATGTATATCATAAAAAATCACTCCATGTTCTATGTTTATCATAGGAAATGGAGTGTTCTTTATGTTACTGGAAAATTTATTCGCTGGATATCTGCTTGAATGCCAGATAAGAAAATTTACGCCTAAAACAATTCGTGGATATAAGAATTGTATCGACTTGCTTGTTCGCTATTGTAAGGAGAAACACGGTATTACAGATGTAAAGGATATTTCCCACATTCATATCAGAATGTTTTTCAAAGAACTGACCGAAACCAACCACAAAGAAAGCTACATAAATACCCTATTAAAATCATATCGTGCATTTTTCAAGTACGCAATAGCGGAAGAATACATAGATGTAAACCCATGTGATAAAGTGCGGTGGGCAAGAGAAGAAACGCCTATAATAGAAACCTTTACCGACAAAGAGGTTAAGGGGCTTATAAAGGCGTACAATGACTACGATTATTTATCTGTGCGAAATAAGACAATTATCTGTATGCTTGTAGATACTGGAATAAGATGCAACGAAATGTGTATTTTGCCGACAGAAGCAGTAAAGGAAGATGTTATTTCCATTTTCGGCAAAGGCAAGAAATACAGACAGGTTGCGTTAAGCCCTTATCTTGAAAAAATGCTTTTGCGCTATCAGAAATGCAAGGAAGCATATTTCAGATATAAGAATGTACCTGATAATCTTTTCCTTTCAAGAACTGGAAGACCTTTAACTGTTGAAGCAGTAGAAAGAATTGTGCGGACAGCGGGAGAAACCGCAAATGTCAGAAGTGAAATCCGCTGTTCTCCCCACACTTGCAGACATTATTTCGCACAAAGCCAACTGCGGAACGGTATGGATGTTTACAGCCTTTCAAGAGTAATGGGGCACAACAGCATTTCCATAACACAGCGGTACTTAAACAGCCTTAATGATAAGGATATTGTTATTAAGTCGGTAAATGCAAGTCCGCTGATGAATATAATGTAAGATAATTCCAGCCCAGAGTTTATGCTCTGGGCTTTGTCTTTTTATTCATACATCCCGCTAATATCCTTTAAATACCCCTTAAATTCATCAACAACAGCGGAAGGTGAAACTATCTTTGCACCCTTGCCAAAACCGCAAACCCACGAAAAGAACTGTTTACTTATACAGATTTCCACATTTATAGTAAAATGGTTTTCATCTTCATTCAAGTACCTTGCACTACTGCCGAAACGCTCAACAACAGTGTCTAAAAGCGGGTTTATAAAGCGGATTGTAACACGCTCTGTCTTTCCGCCGAACATCGAAAATGTCCTTTGCGGGTAGGTCTGAATATCAAGGGCGGAAAAGGCTTCCTCACCCTCTCTCGCTTCATCAATCAGAACAACATCTTTCATTCTGTCAACACGATATGTCTTTATCTTCCCTGAAGCCTGTTCAAAAGCAATCAGATAATAATTGCTCTCATTTATAAGTAATTTAAAAGGGCTGACAATATAGCTCTTTTTACGTTCTATCTGCTTATTCGTGTTTCCGCTTATTGAAGATGTAAGGTATTTAAACCCTATTTTCTGCGGAATGTGGTCTTTGCTTTTGCTCATAGCGGTATTTATTGTGCTTATATTGTATAACGCACGATTGTTATTAACCCTTATTCTGTCTGTAAGCAAAGAATCCTGTCTTATAGTTTCCGCTTCATATTCGCTTACAAAATCACATATAACATCTATCAGCTTATTTGCCTTGTCTTTTGATAAAAACTTTGCAGAATATACGCATTGCGCCAACAAGTGCATATCATCAATATCAACGTGTTTTTTAGAAACAAAAAAGCCTCTTTTCTGTTTATTATATACTATAAACTCAAAATCACCGTCAGCAATAGCCTGTTCCGCTTCTGCTACATTACCGCCAAACTCATTTATATACATAGCGATATTTATTTCTTTTATATCCTTGCAGACAGAACGGCGTTCCGCTGAAATTCCGCACTTATCTTCAAGGTATTCAATCAATTGAGTTGCGGAACGTACATTGTTTTTGTCTGTATGCTTTAAAAGGTATTGTAAAATCAGATATGGTTTCATTTTCTGATTATATTTTCTTCCGCTGTTTTCTCTTCTGTTGTCTTTTTCCGCCATTTTTAAAACCTCTCACTTTTTTCCTTCTGTAATTATTATAACAAAGATTTTTTAAAGTTTCAAGTTTACAAATGACTAATGCGGTTACTCTCA
>JAZUOE010000018.1:0-3729 GCA_045604505.1 Ruminiclostridium sp.
TGCATAGTATTCTTCATAAGTTATGCCTTCTTCATATATTGTCTTTGCGGCATCAACACCAACATAACGATAATGCCACGGCTCATATGAATATCCTGTAATCCACTCCTTGCCTTTAGGATATCTTAAAATAAATCCATATTCGTGAGCATGTTTCAAAAGCCACTGAAACTCTGATGAGTACTCAAATGTTCCACTGGAAGAGCTGATATCAACTGCCAATCCGGTTTGATGTTCCGAATTCCCCGGTCTTGCTGAATAATTATCCGCATTAGTTTTACCTGTTGATTTCACCCTGCCATTATAAAGATTTCGCTGATACTCCTCAGTTCTGTAAGCAGAAAGCACTTTCATTGTAAGCCCGTCTCGTTTTGCCGCATCTGCCATTTCAATATATTTTTCATAGGCAACGCCTGCAAGCAAATATTCTTTCCCGTCATTTACAGTATATGCGCTGTCCATTTCAACCAGATTATATTGCTTAAATCCCTCCGGCAACTTATTGCTTTTGTTAACCATAACCAACAGCTCGTAAGGATGTTCAATTATAGTCATATCCTCATAAAAAGGATAATCCAGATGAAGATTTACCCTGAAAAGCACTTCATCAATAGTATAATCAGACGTCTTGGCATGTAAATTTATGTACCTTTGAAATCTTTCAGGATAAAAATTACTGTATCTGCATACATCCAGCACGTCTTTGATAATTTTGTGATACTCATTGTTGAACATATATTTTTGTATGTTCAGATTATTCTCACCATAGTAAATTGCATCAGTGCAAAAAGCAACTGCAACCATATCCAAAGGAATATATGTTTCATCATTTGTAAGAATAGAAGAATTTGCAAAATATTTTTGTTGACCATTAAGAATTATTACATTTTCACCCACAATATGGCTTATCATATCACCATCGCGTGACAAAGCCAGAATCTGACGGTCTTTGCTTCTGTAAAACACCTGAGCTCCAAGTCCTTCAAAAACTTTTCTTAGCGGCACATAATATGCTCCGTCATGAATAACATAACTATAACTGGTAGCAACTCCGTTAAACTCTATAACATTAGCGTATTGCGTAACATACTCATCACCAAAAGCGTTCAGCGAGGTAAAAGATGAAATTAACACCGCAAACGCCAGAATTATCGCTAACCTTTTTTTCATAAAACTCACTCCATAATTCCAAGTACTAGTATATTGTCTATTATACACCGCCCCCAAGGTACGATGCAAGTTCTTTTGACAAATTTTTTATTTTCTCGTAAAATGCCCTCTCGGGGTTCGAATCCCACCAACTTTGGAAAACAAAAACCACCCTACCTCGGCAGAGTGGTTTTATTTCGGCTATTCGGCAGGCGTAGCACTCTCCTGCGTCTCTCGGGTTTCCCCTGTCATTACCTTCGGCGTGTGGTTGCTACGAAATTCACCACCTCGAATAACCATTTTTATTGTATACATATTATATCACAATTATTCTGTTCTGTCAACTTTTTTATATACAGGTACATTATTTCTCAATCTTTGCTATTATTGCTTTTTTTATCCAATTAACTGTAGACATGAGCCAGGAACGAACTAACGAAAGCTATGATATGTATGTAAAAACACTTACCGAAAAAGAAAAAAGCGGATATCAGGAAGCCGAAAATGAAATAATGGAAAGCTACACCACTCGGTACAATGACACTTACTATAACTATTATGATTATCTCGAAGATTCGATAGAAGATTGCCCATCGTATAAAAGCGGATATAACGATGGCTATTATTTCAAAACTAAGCAAATGTCTTATATAGAAGATATATCAAACGAACCCACCGGTGAAAAAACAGCGCCACATAGCCTTACCCCTAAATATACGGCAGTTGAAATTTCAGAAATGGAGAAATAAAATGACTTACGTAATATGTATTTTCCTGTTCATAATTTCTGCCATTTGTGTACACAAACTTAATGAATTAACAGCATTATTTTGGAAATCCATCATACCATCTGTCCTTGCTTTATTCCTGATAAGTTCATCATTTTGGTACAATACCCCATCACCACCATCACAGGAAATTCAACTTCAAGAATTTGAAGAAGCGTACTCAAAAGGCTACACTGAAGCTACAATTTACCATAGTGAAAACTACAGCCCTGCGCTCGCTGAATATCGCGCAGAAGACGATGCAAAAAAGGATTTTGAAAAAAAATACCCTGAAAACAGACTTTATGAAATTGGATACGACGATGGCGCATATGACCGCAAAAATGGTCAGCCCAATATATACCTCGAAGATTCGACTCCAACTGAATTCACAGAATAAAAAAACAGATGCAGAAGCAGAGTTCAATGCACGAACAAGAATTTATCAATCCATAAAGCCTGACTTCAATCCTGATGTGGAATATATGAATGATATTCCTACCAAAGATACTCCATCTATTGATAATAGCCTGTTTATACTTGCAAAAAAACTGATTTTAGAAAGTAGATAGTACGCAAAAACAGAGCCTCCGGGGAGTTGTCCTCGGAGGCTCTTATCATATATTCACTTATTCATCACCATTTAAAATCCAATTTTCATCATAACCAAATTCCATTGAAATAATTTTGGCAAGCATAGGTGATATAACTTTGTTTTGGTCTGTGTCTTTTCGGCTGTTACCTGTGAGAATGTATATATAATTCTTTGTAACACCGATGCGACGAGCAAATTCAATTTTTGATATATTTTGCTCGTCAATTATTTTGTTTAATCTATCGGAAAGCGTCATCCCTTATTTAATCCTCCTTCGCAGCAGATGCGAGAATGGCTTTTGCATATTCGATGAGTTGTTTTCGTGATGTAACGCCCAATTTGCTGTATAAGTTTTTGTTGTGGAACTTCAATGTGTTCTCCATAATTGAAAGTTCTGACAATACTTCTTTTGTAGATTTTCCGGCAAGATAGCAATCATAAATAGAACGTTCTGTCGGCGTGAGCTTTGGTAGTTGCTCAACAATGAATTTGCAATGTTCAATAAATTCCTTTGAATCTTTCTTTAATTCAAAACTTGCCGTTTGAGGTGCTGTTATAGTCTGTGCTTTTAAAGCTGCAATCAGTTTTTCCTGATTTTGAATCATAAGATATACACTGATTAAGAAAAGCTCCGTTATAATATATGAAATTGATAAAATTTCAAAATCAATTCTGACAAGTTGTTCAAGAAGCCATACAAGAATGTTTACGAATACTGCAACCAAAATAATGATTGCGTGAGATGTTGATTCGATTTTCTTTTTGATAATGGCATAAATAGTGGTTGCTATCATCAAAGCAAAATGACCAAGTAAGTAGAAAAGATAAATGCTATGCCAAGCACCGTATTCTTTATTCAGAACAGAAATACCGCCAACAGTTTCAAGGGTAACTGATTTATAGTATATATCAAGCCATCCGGGACTTGCTGCTATAAAAAACACTACGGCAGAAATGCCTATTAAAACACCATTAACCCATTTGGGATATTTCAATTTTGAAATTTTCTGTATAGTTTTGAGCATTGAAAGCGGCAGGAATACCGAACCGAGGTATGCAATACGGTTAGCCCAAAGTGCCATATTCAATGTGTCTGACACGGATAGCATAAGGTATCCGATATTTACAACAAAGACAGATGTAAATAACACATAAAACCATTTTTCTTTTTTCTTTATACTTAAAAAATATCCAATCAAAAGCAAAAAGGCTAAAAAT